>JBPCSC010000152.1:0-20977 GCA_051007495.1 Methylococcaceae bacterium
GCCTCACGGCTTCCCCCTTGCGGTTTCGCTACGGTTGTCGTTACTACTTCCGGTTATCTCTTTCAGATAACGAGTTTTAGCCCATGCCGGGCACACTAGGTGCGAATTCATTCGCACGTTTCGGACGTATGGGGTGGGTGGTGCGAATGAATTCGCACCTACAAAATACCAAGACAAACGGGCCGCCCGGGCAGGATGCCCGGGCTACTGATTCCGACTGATGGCGGGACTACTAGCCTGAAAACCGCTTTCGCCAGTCTGGCCTTGGCCGTCCACCCAGTAATGGGCCAAACCTAGATGATTAAGCCAGGTCAGGCCTTCCTTGCCTTTGAGCATGGCTATGGTTGACGCGCTTCCGGCGACTACACACCACTCGGCCCATACGCTGACAGCCGCCAGTTCCTGTACCGGCCAACCGCTGGTGGGGTCGAGTATGTGTCCGTACCGTATCCCGTCGACCACCATGCAGCGGGCGTAGTCTCCGCTGCTGGCCAACCCGCCGTGACGTAACTCCAGCGTATGAATAAGTTGCCCGGGTTGGCGAGGGTGCTGAATACCCAGTCGCCAGGGACGACCGTCAGGATGGGGACCTACGACGCGGATATCACCGCCCAGGTTGATGTAACCGTGTGCTATGCCTAAGTTTTGACACAACACCGCGGCCCGGTCAGCGGCGTATTCCTTGACGATTCCGCCCAAGTCCAAGGCCATGCCAGCCACGGGAAATTCCAGACGGGGCGGTTCCCAGCGCAGGCGATGCCAGCCGACTTTTTCCAGTAAGGCTTCGATTTGGGTGGCTTCAGGCAGACAACCGGAGTCAAACCGCCAGGCTTGGCGGAGTACTCCTGAAGTGATGTCGAACAGCCCTCCACTGTGCTGGTAACAGGTGTCGGCGTAATCCAGCAGGTAGCGGGTTTCGTCGTCTACGCAAATGCTGCCGCCTGCACTGGCCACCTGATTGATGCGAGCCAGTTCACTGTCGTGACGGTAACGCGAATATCGGGCCTCCAGACGGGCGACATCACTCACCACGGCCTGTATGGCTGCGTGAATTCTGCCTTCGTCCTTTGCATGAAGCTGTATTTCGCACGGTGAACCCATGGCCTGAAAGACGTGGCGATGGAATGGATGGGGAACAGGGGGCATGGCGTAATTATGGAAACGAACAGGGACGGTGTGGCCGGGCTTTTCTGCGGGAACATAAAAACCAGGCCAGAGGGATAGTTTTCGTTACGTTATAAAAACAAGGGCATCCTGCCCCACCGTAAAAGCCGCCTGGTTGCCCTTATGGTGGGGTTGAATGCCACTTGATCAGTGCAGTAAAGGGATAATCAACAAAGCCACGATGTTGATGATTTTGATCATGGGATTGACCGCAGGCCCTGCCGTGTCTTTGTAGGGATCCCCCACTGTATCTCCAGTAACCGCTGCTTTGTGGGCATCGGAACCTTTCCCGCCGTGGTGTCCGTCTTCGATATACTTTTTGGCGTTATCCCAGGCCCCGCCGCCGGTGGTCATGGATATGGCCACGAATAAACCGGTGATGATGGAACCGATCAGCACCCCGCCCAGGGCTTCTTTACCCAGCAACAAACCGACAGCCACAGGCACCGCAACCGGTAACAATGACGGCACGATCATTTCCTTGATGGCGGATTGGGTCAGCATGTCAACCGCACGGGAATAATCCGGCTTGGCGGTGTAATCCATAATGCCGGGGATTTCCCGAAACTGACGGCGAACTTCTTTGACTATGCCGCCAGCAGCCCGCCCGACGGCTTCCATGGCCAGCGAACCAAACAGGTAAGGAATCAAGCCACCGATAAACAAGCCTATGACTACCATGTGGTTGGACAAGGAGAAATTAACCTGCCCGCCCAGATTGTGGGTGTAGTCGGCAAACAACACCAATGCCGCCAAACCGGCAGAGCCTATGGCATAGCCTTTAGTGACCGCTTTGGTGGTATTGCCTACCGCATCGAGAGGGTCGGTGATACGGCGGATTTCATCAGGTAGATTAGCCATTTCAGCAATTCCGCCGGCATTGTCGGTAATCGGCCCGTACGCATCCAGCGCGACGATCATGCCGGTCATGGATAACATGGCGGTCGCGGCAACGGCAATGCCATACAAGCCGGCCAGTTCATGCGCCCCCCAGATACTGGCACACACCGCCAATACCGGTGCGGCGGTAGATTTCATGGAAACGCCCAGCCCTGCGATGATGTTGGTGGCGTGTCCGGTGGTGGAGGCTTCAGCGATATGCCGCACCGGCGGGTATTCAGTCGCCGTGTAGTATTCGGTAATCACGACCATCACGGCCGTCAAAGCCAGGCCTATCAAGGACGCGAAGTAGATCTGATGTGCGCCTAAAGTCACATCGCCCATTACCGTGCCGCCACCAAACATGATCAAAGTGATGGGGTAAAACAACAGGGCCGACACGCCGCCGGATACGATGACTCCTTTGTACAGGCCCGCCATGATCCTCTGGCCTTCAGTGACCTTCACGTAATACGTACCGATGATGGAGGCGAAGATGGAGATTCCACCCAACACCAGCGGGTAAATGACGGCTGTTTCAGAACCTGCGGCCAGCAGGCTGCCCAAGAGCATGGTCGCCACCAGCGTTACCGCGTAGGTTTCAAACAAATCGGCAGCCATACCGGCACAATCGCCCACATTGTCGCCGACGTTATCCGCGATTACGGCAGGGTTGCGTGGGTCATCTTCAGGAATGCCGGCTTCGACTTTTCCGACCAGATCAGCGCCGACATCCGCACCCTTGGTGAAGATGCCGCCACCCAGTCGAGCAAATATCGAGATCAATGAGCCACCAAACGCCAAACCGACCAGCGCGTGTAAGGGATCCGCCACACCCACCGATTTAAGGATGATGTAATAACCCGCTACCCCCATCAGGCCCAATCCCACCACCAGCATGCCGGTGATCGCACCGCCTCTGAAGGCGACGGTAAAGGCGGCGTTCATTCCGTGATGAGCGGCTTGTGCTGTCCGGCAATTGGAGCGCACCGACACATTCATGCCGATGTATCCGGTAATGCCGGACAGCACAGCACCCAGTGCGAAACCTATGGCTATCGCCCAACCCAAGGCGAAACCAATCACAAAAAACAGAATGGCCCCCACCACGGCGATGGTGGTGTATTGACGGTTAAGATAGGCTTGCGCCCCTTGCTGTATGGCCGCTGCAATTTCAACCATGCGATCATTGCCCGGCGATTGAGCGTTGATCCAGGTAATGGACAAAATGCCATAAATCAATGCCGCCAAAGCAGCGGTAAAGGCGAAGCCGGTTCCCCAGCTTAGAAAAATCCCGACCAGCAGGAATTGAATCAGGCCTAGCAGTGCAATCATTTTGCAGCGGCTATCCTGAAGTATTAAGTGCAGGCTTTGCTGGCCCACGGCTTTAAGGTTGTTGAGCATAAACATTTCTCCTCCGGTTTATATTTTTTGGTTTTACCGTATGACGGCATGGATGCGGGCAGATGCTGGGACGGAAGGTTTCAGGGAGATGCCCGCTTTCCCCCGGAACATTATATTGAGAAAGTATCTTCCAGTTTTTTCGTTACGGACTGATTATTCAACACCACATAATCGGGTAATCCGTTGCGGTATGGTGGGTAATCTTCGCCCTCAATCAGGGGTTCCAGATAAGTGCGACAAGCCGCAGTGATGCCATAGCCGTCATCGGTGATAAAGGTTCTGGGCATTTTTCGTTCGACGTTGGCGACTTCGGCCAAAGGGGCCTGGCCTATTTGCCAGCGATAAGGCGCATCCGAAACCCGCTGTATGGCCGGCATGATGGCATTGGCTCCAGCCAAAGCCAGCTCCACCGCCGTTTTACCCAAGGCGTAAGCCTGTTCCACATCGGTGCTTGAAGCAATATGCCGGGCCGCCCGTTGCAGATAATCGGCGACTGCCCAGTGATTTTTGTGCCCTAAAGATTGCTTGACCAGATTGGCCAACACAGGAGCCGTGCCGCCCAACTGAACATGACCAAAAGCATCGTGATGACCCGCATCGGCCAGAAACTGGCCCTCGGTATCTTTCACGCCTTCAGACACGACGACGGTGCAGTACCCGCGTGTGCGTACCAGATGATCGACCCGGGCGAGAAAGGTCTCCGCGACAAACGGAATTTCCGGGAACAGAATAACCAAAGGCACATCATGACGATCGTCAGACGCCAAGCCACCGGCAGCGGCGATCCAACCCGCATGACGACCCATGACTTCCAGGATAAACACGCGAGTGGATGTGGCGGCCATGGAGGCCACATCGAAACTGGCTTCACGAGTGGAAATGGCGATGTACTTGGCTACCGAACCAAAACCGGGGCAGTTATCGGTGTGCGGCAGGTCGTTATCGACCGTTTTAGGTATGTGTATGGCTTGAAGTGGGTAGCCCGTGCGCTCAGACAGTTGCGAAATCTTGAGGCAGGTATCGGCGGAATCGCCGCCACCGTTGTAGAAAAAATAACCAATATCGTGTGCCTTGAACACCTCGATGAGTCGCTCATACTGTGCCCGGTTCTCTTCCAGACCTTTGAGTTTGTAGCGGCAGGAACCAAACGCCCCGGCAGGCGTGTATTTCAAGGCGGCTATGGCAGCGGCTGATTCCTGGCTGGTATCAATTAAATCTTCAGTCAGCGCACCGATGATGCCGTTGCGCCCGGCGTAGACCTTGGCGATGCGATCCTGATGATGGCGGGCCGTTTCGATCACGCCACAAGCCGAAGCATTGATGACGGCGGTTACTCCGCCAGATTGGGCATAAAAGGCGTTGCGTAAGCTCATATTTATCCCTCTTGAAGGGTGGTTAAAGATGCGCTTTACATTAGACCAATTACCCTGCCTGTACAAGGTTGAGACAGCGGCCAGAGGGGTACAGGCTTCAGGTTAAGCCCAAACATGGGCACGCTGGGTAGATGAGGAGCAGACGGGCAAGACAGGCAGGTCCAATGGAGAGTAAACATATACCTTGAACAATACCGGCTTTATATATACCAAAAAACCATGCTTAAAAAATTTATAACCGTTTTCCATTTTAATCAGGGTCAAGATTTTTTATGTTTAAAGCCATGTTCCCGAATGGCCTGCTTCTCATTGTTTGATTCACGGATGGCACTCGGTCTGGTAAAACCCACCCTCCCGTTCAGTGGTGCCGAGCATCGCAGGTTTTGCGGGAAATAGCCCTTTTGCTTGAGGGGAGGTGAACGCCAGAGCGTCATTTCAGGAACTTGTGGCAAACGGCGAGAGTCATCCGTTTTTTAAAATTATGGGGGTGTTGTGATGTGGCTGGAATTGTTTGTATGGGCCTGGATTAACCTGCATCCTGAGCATGTAAAACGCCGGGCTTTATTGTTTCTGGGCTTAGGTGCCCTGATCCTGATGCCCTTGTTTATTATCAATATGCAGATGAGTACTCGAGGCTTTAAGCCGTCTCTGCCCAGTTTCTCGATAGAAGCCGGGAATCAGGCCGAGGACTCGGCGCATTATTTCGAAGAAGACAGCCTTTGACGCAGGGCTTCGTACAGCAGTACACCCGTGGCCACGGAGAGGTTCAGGCTTTCCACCTGACCATACATGGGAATGTTAACCAGGAAGTCGCAGTGGTCACGGGTAAGGCGTCTCATGCCCTTCCCTTCTGCGCCAACGACCACAACCAGTGGCACATTCATGTCTATCTCGTACAGTGAGCGGGCCGATTCTCCGGCCGCGCCCATGATCCATAAGCCGCTTTCTTTGCACAAAGTCAGGCTTCTGACCAGGTTGGTGACCCGATACACCGGAACCGTCTCCGCTGCACCCGAAGCCACCCGGGCTACCGCAGGAGTAAGGCTGGCGGATTGATCGCGGGGAATAATCACACCTTTCACACCGACGGCGTCGGCGGTTCTAAGGCAGGCCCCCAGATTGTGCGGGTCTTGTACCTGATCCAGAGCCAGATACACGGTTCCTTGGTTGACCTGCTTCAAGGCCTCACGCAAATCACCTTCGTCTCGCTCGGCCGGTGCATTTAACTCCAGAATAATGCCTTGATGATTCCCTCCCTCAGCCAAAGCATCCAGTTTTTTTTTGGTGGCAGGCTGGGCCACAATGCCCCATTTGGCCAGCATCTGCCGCAGTTCGTTCAGGCGTTTGTCTTCACGTTGTGCATCTATCCACACACTCAGTATGTGATCGGGAACGTTGTTCAGTGCCGATTCAGCGGCGTGTAGCCCGATGACTAGCCGTTTACCTTTCATGTTTTCTTGCGTTTGCGGCGGGTGCGACTGCCGCTTTTTTCCTTGTCGGTTTTTTTAGGTTCCTTCTCTTTCACTGCCGCAGGATTGGGCTTGTTCACTGCCGCAGGATTGGGCTTGGCGGATATAAGCGGAGCTTGTTTGGGGCGGGATTCCGGTCTTACCAGTTCCAGGTCGATTTTGCGCTCGTCCAGATCAACCCTGGCCACAATGACGTTGACGCCGTCACCCAAACGGTATTTGACTCCGGTGCGGTTGCCGGTCAGGGAGAGGGTGCCTGGATCGTAGTGGAAGTAGTCTTTGTCTAGCGTGGAAATGTGCACCAGACCTTCGATGAATATGCCTTTTAGCTCTACGAAAAATCCGAAGGAGGTCACAGTCGAGATGATCCCGGCAAATTCTTCACCCAGTTTATCGAGCATGTATTCACACTTGAGCCAGGAAACCACGCCTCGGGTGGCTTCATCCGCCCGACGTTCGGTGTGGGAGCAATGCTCTCACATCAGGCTCATGTCGTTACGGGTGTAGATGAAGTCTTCCTTTTTATGGCCAGCCAACACATGACGTATGGCTCTGTGGATCAGTAGGTCGGGGTAACGGCGGATCGGGGAAGTGAAATGGGTGTAGGCATCCAGTGCCAAACCGAAATGCCCCGCGCCAATTTCCGGGCTGTAAACCGCCTGTGCCAGTGAGCGCAACAGCATGGTCTGGATCAGATGCTCGTCAGGACGACCGATGATGTCGTCCAGCACCTGGTAGTAATCCTTGGGCTCGGGTTGTTCTCCGCCCGGCAGTTTTAGCCCCACCTTCCCTAAAAACGTGTGAAGGTCGGCCAGTTTTTCAGGTGTGGGGCCTTCATGTTTGCGTATGAGATGTGGCAGTTTTTTGCGCGCCAGAAAACGGGCTGAGGCTATGTTGGCGGATATCATGCACTCTTCGATCATACGGTGCGCATCGTTGCGCTCCACCGGTACGATGGTTTCAATTTTCTTGTTGGCCCCGAATATGATTCGGGATTCCTGCGATTCAAATTCCATGGTGCCCCGCTCTTCCCGGGCGCGGCGCAGCACCTTGTACAGGGAATGCAGTTCTTCCAGATGGGGTAGAACGGTTCGGTAGCGGTTGCGGAGGGCTCGGCTGGAACTGGCCAGCAGGTCGGCAACTTCAGTGTAGGTGAGACGCGCCCGCGAGTGCATGACGGCGGAGATGAAGTTGGATCGGTAAATCTTGCCCTCGGTGTCAAAGCTTAATTCGGCCACCATGCAAAGCCGATCGACTTCGGGATTCAGTGAACACAATCCATTGGAGAGTATTTCCGGCAACATGGGAATAACCCGGTCAGGAAAATATACTGAGTTACCCCGGTTGCGGGCTTCTTCATCCAGGGCTGTGCCCGGACGTACGTAATGGGAGACATCGGCTATCGCCACCCAGAGTTTCCAGCCCTTGGTGGTACGCTCACAGAAAACGGCATCGTCGAAATCTCGTGCATCTTCGCCGTCTATGGTGACCAGAGGCAAATGCCTGAGATCAACCCGCTCAGCGATGACTTCTGCCGGGATGTCTTCTGTCAGACCGGCAATCTCGGTCAAAACCGCATCCGGCCAGACACTGGGCAAATCGTAGCTGCGTATCGCCACTTCGATTTCCATGCCGGGGGCCATGTGCTCCCCTAAAATTTCTACGACCCGGCCTATTGGATTGCGGTGACGGGAGGGATATTCGATGATCTCCGCCACGACCAGTTGACCTGGCTGGGCGATGCACTCGCTGTCTTCGGGAATCAGAATTTGATGGGAGAGATATTTGCTATCAGGCACTATAAAGGTGATGCCCTGCTCCCGGTATAGTTTGCCTACCAGGCGATGCGTTCCTCGCTCTAAAATTTCCACCAGGCCGGCTTCCTTACGGCCACGGCGGTCTATGCCCCGGATACTGACGACTGCCCGATCATCATGCATCAGAGCACGCATTTCCTTGGGCGACAGGAATAAATCCTCTCCACCTTCGTCCGGCCTTAAGAAACCGAAACCGTCAGGATGACCGATAACCCGACCGGAGATCAGGTCACGATGATTGACGATGCAGTAACGCTCGCGGCGATTCTTGAGCAACTGACCGTCCCGCTCCATGGCGTTTAGCCGTCGGCGCAGCGATTCAACGTCCTCCTCCTCGAAAACACCGAGTATTTCCGACAGTTCATCCAGTTTCAGGGGAATGCCCTGTTTTTCCAATATCTGGAGAATCAGTTCCCGACTGGGTATCGGTCGCTCGTACTTGCCCGCTTCCCGTTCGGCGTAGGGATCCTTGAGGTTGAATTCGCGGACAGGAGGGACGTCAGAAGTGTTCATCTATGTTGTTCCTTGAATCGTTATGATGTTTAAGAGGGGGCAAAAATTGCCTGAGTGTGTAGGCGTGTGCAGTGATCGCCGGCGGCAAAAGCGTTTCGCAAGTTTACAAGCTGGCCGGAAAATCCGTAAGGTGGTCATGTTTACAGATTTCAGTTGAATTGCAAAATGATTACTCCAAACACAAAAAAACTTGACAGGGGTAGAAGTGGCAAGCAATAATTGTGCTTCTTTCGACGGCTATTTAACTCAAGTAGTCGCACCTCAGTGCCGAGGTGGTGAAACTGGTAGACACGCATGTTTCAGGTACATGTGAGGCAACTCGTGGAGGTTCAAGTCCTCTCCTCGGCACCATCTCCCTCATCCCTCATCCCTCATCCCTCATCCCTCATCCCTCATCCCAGCGTCCCTGCCGGAGTGAACTCCCGTGTCTGCGTCACTCGAACGGGTCTTTAAGCACTATGGTTTCGTTGCGGTCAGGCCCTGTGGAGAGTATGTGCACCGGTACATCAACCAACTCCTGAATACGCTCAATGTAACGTCGGGCGTTGATCGGCAATTCTCCGTGGGTTCTCACTCCGGCAGTAGTCTCCTGCCAGCCTGGCAATACTTCCAGTATTGGTGTACATGCCGCGTAATTTTCTGCCCCTTGAGGCACGGTGTCGATAACCTGGCCTTCGTAGTGGTAACCGGTACACACAGCCAGTTCGGTCAATCCGTCCAGTACATCCAGTTTGGTGATACATAAACCCGACAGGCTGTTTAAGCGGGCTGATCGTTTCATCAATACCGCATCAAACCATCCACAACGCCGGGCACGGCCAGTTGTCGCGCCAAACTCAGCCCCGACCGAGGACAAGTGTTTGCCCACCGCATCGTTCAATTCGGTAGGAAAAGGGCCATTGCCTACCCGTGTCGAATACGCTTTGGTAATTCCCAGTACATAATCGAAATCCAGCAAGCCAAGGCCACTGCCCGAACTGGCCCCGCCTGACAAGGTATTGGATGAAGTGACGTAGGGATAAGTCCCGTGGTCTATGTCCAGCATGGCACCTTGAGCACCCTCGAACAATACGTTTCGTGATTGGCTGCGGTATTGATGCAGCATTCCGGCTACATCACCCAGCATCGGCTTGATGCGTTCACCCAGTGTCAGGGTTTGTTCCAATACCTGTTGATAATCCAGTTCTGGTTGGCCGAAATATTTCGATAGGACAAAATTGTGGTAATCCATAAGTGCGGCCAAGCGGTCGCCCAACACGGCAGGATGGTAGAGGTCACCGGCTCTTAAACCACGTCTTGATACCTTGTCTTCGTAAGCCGGGCCAATCCCGCGTCCGGTCGTGCCTATAGCTTTAGCCCCTTGAGCACGCTCACGCGCTTGATCCAAAGCGACATGTACCGGCAAGATGAGCGGACATGCTTCACTAATAGTGATTCGCCCGCGTACAGGAACACCGGCTTGTTCCAGTACGGCGATTTCTTCCAGCAAGGCAGAAGGTGACAACACCACACCATTCCCGATAAGACACGCAACGCCTTCACGCAAGATACCCGAAGGAATCAGATGCAATATCGTTTTTCGGCCATCAATGACCAAGGTGTGTCCGGCATTGTGCCCGCCCTGAAATCTCACTACCGCATCGGCGCGTTCGGTGAGCAGATCAACCAGCTTTCCTTTGCCTTCATCACCCCATTGGGTGCCTATCACTACGACGTTCTTGCCCATATTGTTGTTTGGTCTCTGTTGTTTATTTTGCTGAAAATAACCGGAATGTCTTAAAGATAATCAAGCGACTAGATCGATTTCCCAAGCCCCATTCCGCAGAATCAGTTGATGAGTACACCCCATGTCACTGGCTGCCCCGTTTTGATCAGGCAGGCCCTGAATGACGGTTCTACCCTGCCCACGCAGCACACGAATGCTGGCGTGGAGGTCAGGGTCGTCGGAGTTGGGCGCGAAAATGGACGCACTTGAAGCCTTATCGCGATCATCCGCAATCAGGCTGAGAATGATACGGAGATCGGAACTGAAACCGGTGGCGGGTCGCGCCCGACCATACACGCTGCCAATTTCGTCGTACCGGCCTCCACGGGCGATTTCTCTGCCGTAAGCCGGGACGAATGCAGCAAATACCACACCGGTTTGGTAATGATAAGCCCTAAGCTCGGCCAAATCGAAATGCAGCGGGAGATGAGGAAACTGCGCCCGCAAGTGCTGTTGCAACCATTCCAGATCATCCAATGCAGCCAGTACCGAAGGGGCCGCGTGAGCGAGTCGGGTGCGAGCCAGCGTCAGTATTTCATCGTGGCCGTTGAGGTCGATTAAAGCAGACAGACTATCCCTTGCAGGCGGATCCAGAGGGATAGAGTTCAGCATATCCCACATCTCTGCACGGTCTTTGCGTTGCAGAATTTCAAACAGGTCAGCTTCCTGTTGTGAGGTCAGACCGGCCTGACGAGCCAATCCCCGATAAATACCCACATGGCCTAAATCCAGATGAACATCGGTTACCCCGGATACTGCAAGCATTTCCAGCATTAACCGGATCACCTCCAGATCACTGGCAGGCCCTGTGTGTCCGTACAATTCGGCTCCGACTTGCATGGGGCTTCTGGATTTGGCCAGATGATCAGGCTGGGCATGCAGCACCGAGCCTAGATAACACATTCTGGCAGGGAATTCGTGATTGAGACTGCGGGCATCAATGCGGGCAACCTGTGGAGTCATGTCTGCCCGCACACCCAAAAGCCGACCACTGATCGGGTCAATCAGCTTGAAGGTTTGCCGATCCAGATCCGGACTGATACCAGCCAGAAGCGAATCCATGTATTCGATCAAAGGGGGAATGACTAACTCATAACCCCAAGTAGCAAACAGATCCAGAATTCTGCGACGCAGAACTTCCAATCGTCTGCTTTCAATGGACAGCATTTCGTCTATGCCCTCGGGGAGCAACCATCGATCTCGGCTCAGCATATTATTTAAGAAGAGGGTATTCAGAAGGAGGATAGCGTTATGGATTTCCTCACCCGGTTACAGGAGAGGAAACCCAATCGCAGTATGGAACGCTTGAGTAAACGGCGGGCTTATTTTATTCCCTTAAAATATCTGAAAAACTCGGAATCAGGCTCCAGTACCAAAAGGTTGCTTTCCTTGTTGAATACCTGCCGGTAAGCCAGAAGACTCCGGTAGAAATCGAAAAACTCGCGGTTTTTGCTATAAGCACCCGCGTAAATCTCCGAAGCCGTACCATCACCCTCACCCCGCTTCAATTCGGAATCCCTGTACGCTTCAGCGAGTATCACTTCCTTTTGTTTATCCGCTTCAGCCCTTATGCGCTCGGCGGCTTCGGCACCTCTGGAGCGAAATTCGCGGGCTACCCTGGCCCGTTCTGCGTCCATTCTCCGGTACACCGAAGTACTGACCTCTTCCGGCAGATCGGTTCTCATGACCCTGATGTCGATAACCTCAATGCCAAGGTCTTCAACCACCGGATTAACCGACTTCAGCAGTATATCCCGCATCTGGCCGCGTTCCGAAGAAACCAGTTCCCGTATCGTACGTTTGCTGAACTCGCTTCTTAACGCATCTTTGGTGATTTGATCCAGACGGATATTGGCCTGGGCTTTGTCACCGGCTACGGATTTATAAAAAATGGCCGCGTCCTTTATACGCCATTTAACAAACGAATCAACGATGACATTTTTCTTTTCTGACGTCAGGAATCGTTCGGGTTTGGATTCCAGACTCAATACTCTGTTATCGAATTTACGAACCTCTTGATAAGGGGCAGGTAACTTGAAATGCAAACCGGGTTCGAAATCGGTTTTCACTATTTTTTTCAATTCCAGCAATATGGCTTTTTCGGTTTCCGATACGGTAAATACCGAACTAACCCCGAATAACAGGAGTGCCGCCGCCAATACCAAGATGATTGCATTATTCTTCAACATTATTGTTGCCCCCTGGATTCACGACCGCGCTGGGTTGCAGCGCGGGCTGTTTTAGAGCCGTTATCACTGCTGTCCGCTGGAGAACCGCTCGTGCTGTCGTAGTCTTTGCCATAATTAGCAGGAACGGCCGAACGTTTGATTTTCTCCAAAGGGAGATAAATCATATTGCCACTGTTCTTGACATCCACCAGCACCGTATCGGTTTGCCCCATGACTTCCTGCATGGTTTCCAGATACATTCTGCGGCGGGTAATATCAGGGGCTTTTTCATATTCGGCCAACAACTCTTTAAATCGCCCCGCCTCACCTTCTGCCCTGGCTATAACCCGGCTTCTATGCCCGTCTGCTTCCTCCAGTAATCGTGCGGCACTACCCCGCGCCTTGGGCACAACTTCATTAGCATAGGCTTCGGCTTCGTTTTTCAATCGTTGCTCGTCTTCACGGGCCTTGATGGCATCTTCGAAGGCACTTTGCACCTCGTCTGGCGGTTGGGCATCAACCAGGCTGACGTTGCTGACTCTTATACCCATTTGGTATTGATCGACAATCTGCTGGATTTCAGTCTTGATTTCATCTGCGATTCGGCCTCTACCTTCGGTGAGTACGAAATCCATAGTGTTTTTACCTATAACTGCCCGCTGTGCACTCTCGATAACCTGTTTTAGGGTCTCGTCCGGGTTAGCCACTTTAAACAGGTAATTTTTTCCATCTTTTACCTGGTACTGTACCGCCAGACGAATATCAATGATGTTTTCATCTTGAGTCAGCATCAAAGCTTCTTTTGGTACTGATCCCAGAGCCTGCTGTCTGCCGCCCGAGCGATAACCAATTTCAACAAATCGCTGTTGTTCAAGATTAACAATCTGCACGGCCTGAATAGGGGTGGGCATACGCCAGTGTAAGCCCGGCATGGTGGTATCAACATACTTGCCAAACTGAGTAAGGATACCCCGACTGCCTTCTTCCACCAGGTAAAAACCAAACAGCGACCAGATGAAAAGTATAACGCCGAGCAGAATACCACCGGCTTTGTAAGGCAGGCCACCACTACCATTAGAAGATCCGCCACCCGATCCGTTAAACAGTTTGCCAAAAGCGGCATTGAGTTCTTTCATGACTTCATCGAGATCAGGCGGGGTTTCCTGTTGACCTCGGCCACTCCATGGGTCTTTATTATTTCCACCCGGTTCGTTCCAGGACATTATGAGCCTCCCGAATTATTGATTTGATTATGAATTGCGATATCGACAATAGTGCTGTTAATAAAGCATGAGTAAACTGCGCCAACTTAAAACGGGGTTGGTATGCCAGTGTTTGTGTATTCGTTTGGGGCTATACCTTGCAAAAAGCCGGATGCCCGAAAGGGAATTTCCACTTCCAGAGTCCATCCGCCTTCCCCGTCTTCGGTTTCCGTGATAACCGTTCCTAGCTGGTACAGTCTGGCCCGGACACTGCCTTGGCCGGCGAGAAGATGAATTCTCTGGCGGAAAGTTCCGGTTTTAAGGGTTTCCAGCAAGGCGTACTCCAGCAGGTCAAAACCTGCTCCGGTTCGGGAGGATAGCCAGATTCTGCTGATTTTGCCTTCTTTATCGCGCTCAAGATGGGGGGAAAACCCGTCTACGCGGTCGATTTTGTTGAATATCTGGATCTGAGGCACTTCATCCGCCCCAATTTCCGTCAGTACCCGCTCCACCTCATGCAGGGTATCTTCAATGTGTTCATCACTGGCATCAATCACATGGAGTAATAAGTCGGATTCTACCGCCTCACTCAATGTCGAGCGAAATGCGGCCACCAATTCATGAGGCAGTTCACGGATGAAACCCACCGTATCCGCCACTATGATGTTCTGATTTTGTGGCAACTGTACTCGCCTCAGAGTGGGATCCAGCGTGGCAAACAATTGATCTGCTGCGTAAACGTCTGCGCCGGTTAACCGGTTAAACAGCGTGGACTTTCCAGCATTGGTATAGCCTACCAGACTCACCACCGGCAGTTCTGCCCGTTTGCGTGCCGAGCGGTTTTGGTTTCTTTGCTGATCGACCTTCTCCAGTCGTTTTTGTATCTGGCGTATCCGCTGGGCGATCAACCGTTTGTCAGTTTCTAGTTGGGTTTCACCCGGGCCTCTCAAGCCTATCCCACCCTTTTGCCTTTCCAGGTGTGTCCAGCCTCTGACGAGACGGGTAGAAGCATGACGTAATTGAGCCAACTCAACCTGTAATTTACCTTCGAATGAAGAGGCTCTTTGAGCAAAGATATCCAGCACCAAACCGGTACGATCTACCACTCGCACTTTCAATTCGTTTTCGAGATTACGCTCTTGGCTGGGTGACAGAGCCTGGTTGAATAACACCAGTTCTATTTGGTGTTGCTCTATGCACTGGTGCAATTCATCCAGTTTGCCTTTGCCTATGAAATAACGCGGATCAGGAGTTGGGCGTCTGGTAGTGACGACGTGTATGGGTTCAGCTCCGGCTGACAGAGCCAATTGCCAGAGTTCGTCTATGGAATCTGAGTCAGGGTCTCCCCTGGTCAAGAGGTGAACCAAAATGGCTTTTTCGCCAGCACTTGGACGATCAAACAAAGGAATGTTGTTTATTTAGAATGTGATTGAAAAACCAGAATGCTCTCAACCCCAACGGGGACAAGCCCTGATGGGAGTGATTGGGGAGCGCGGTTCGATGGGTGATGGGTATCGAATCGACCGTCGCGTCCAGCGGTTGGACGCGGTCACATCCTTGTGACAAAGCACGGCGTGGGTGGCTGAGTAAGTGCGCGGTCATCCTGAACTATTCAGACCGATTCTTCTTCTTCGAAATCGTCTGTTCCTTGGGTGAGACGTACTTGTCTGGCGGGGACTATGGTGGAAATGGCGTGTTTGTATACCATTTGGCTCACCGTGTTTTTAAGTATGATCACATACTGATCAAATGAATCGACCTTGCCCTGAAGTTTGATCCCGTTCACGAGGTATATGGAAACGGGAACATGCTCTTTGCGTAGCGCGTTCAGAAAAGGATCCTGTAAATTTTGCCCTTTTGACATCCACTCTCTCCTTATTTTTTATTAAAGAAACGATCTCTGAAGACCGCGTTTGTTGGTATTAAAACAAATGTTGCTGTATTCCGCCAGACATCGCCTCAGTGAAACAAGGCGGTCTACGTTATGGCAATCGTATGGGCTTGTCCACGTGGTTTCAAGCCCCAGACCGTTGCGAGTCAGGAAACCGGTTCTCAATGTCTGCTCAAGATCATTCCAGCAGAGGCAGGTGATAGTCCTGTAAAATCTTCCGTATTTTGTCGGTGTTGTGGGTAATCAGTTGATCTAACTCTTCTTTTCGTGATTTATCGGGAATCCTTACCCCCATGGAAATGGAAAAATCCATTTGCAATCCGGGTTCCGATGACACCGGCAGCAGAGCCAACTGATCCGGTTGGCGAGATTGAAGATATCCGGCAATGGGCCCCCAAATGATGGCCATGTCAATCCGGTTCTCCGTGAAGTCTTTTTCCAGAATTTGAGCCGTGTTGATGCTGGCGTCGCCCGTCATGCTCTGATAGGGAATACCCTGCTGAACCCACCCGTGCCTGATCAGCCAACTGGTACCCGGGGATGCATCAAACATGGCAATACGCAGCTTTTGCTTGAGTTCTGATGGCAACGTGTCCAGGTCAGTGGGCGTTGTCAGCGTGTCCAGCCCCTGATTTTTCCTGTACACCAAAGCGTAGCTTGACCGGTAATACGCCTGAGTGGTGGCAGTTAATTCGTAGCCAGTCGGAACGCCCATGACTACATCACACTTGTATCCGCCCCCTTGCGATTGGGGCAAGGGAAATTTCAATGTATTGCGAATAAAGCCCATGCGTTGCGGAAACCAGGTGTATTCGACTTTTTGGCCACGCTCACCCGCCAATAATTCGGCGATCCTGTTTTCAAAACCTTGACCATTCCGCTCGGAAAAAGGTGGATTGTTTGGGTCGGCACAGACTTTAAAAACCGATTCAGCTGATCGGCCAGGAGTCGGCAGAAGCAACACACCTGCCAGCATCAAGCATCCGGCTGTACGCGTAATCAGGTTTTGAACTCGGACTTGCATGGTGGTGATAAATGATCTGTAGGAAAAAAAACCCCGGTCAACCAAGGTCAACCGGGGCATTGTCAGTCTAATCGGACTTTAAAAGTCAGATTAGGACTGCCTTATTTGCCAGGCAGGGCAAACACGGTAAATACACCGCCCAGCTTGGTGAAGTTGCTGAGGCTGCGATAAGCACCCACTGCACCCAGACCTTCGCTTTCGCCTTCCAGACCAGCAGCCATGCCGATACCGGCCCAACCACCCAGACCAGACAGTACACCTACGTACTGCTTGCCGTTGAACGACCAGGTATTCACGTTGCCGATGATGCCGGATGGGGTTTTGAACTTGTAGAGTTCTTCGCCTGTTTTGGCGTCAACTGCTTTTACAAAGCCTTCCAGAGTACCGTAGAACACGACATCGCCCGCAGTGGCCACAGCACCTGCCCATACCGAGAAGGGTTCGTCTTTAGACCAGACGATCTTGCCGGTGGCGGGATCCCATGCGGTGAACACACCCAGGTTGGTGGAGTTGTTCTTCTGGCCGGTCTTGGCATCAACGCCAGCCGGGAACATGGTCAGGGTTGCCCCTACATACGGCTGACCGGCAGTGTATTCAACTTCGAATGGTTCGTAGTTCATGCACACATGGTTGCCGGGGATGTAAACCAGATTGGTTTTCGGTGAAAACGCGATCGGTTGTTGATCCTTGCTACCCAGAGCAGCCGGACATACGCCCTTGGTGTCCACGTCGGCACCGTTTTGATCGGTGCTGTACTTGGCTTGTACCTGAGGACGACCGCTCTTCATGTCGACATGGCTGGCCCAGTTGACAGCCTTATCGAATTTGTCGGCGACAAGCAGTTCACCGGTGACGCGATCCAGGGTGTAGCCAAAGCCATTGCGGTCAAAATGCACCAGCAGTTTGTCGTGTTCCTTGCCGTTAGCGTCCTTCATCTTGAGATCAATCAGTGGCATTTCGTTGATGCCGTCATAATCCCATTCGTCATGCGGGGTCATCTGGTATACCCACTTGGCTGCACCCGTGTCTGCATCACGAGCCCAGATGGACATAGACCATTTGTTGTCACCCGGACGCTGAGTCGGGTTCCAGGTGCCTGGGTTGCCGGAGCCGTAATAGATCAGGTTCAGAGTTGAATCGTAGCTGTACCAGCCCCAGGTGCTACCACCGCCAATCTTCCATTGATCACCCTGCCAGGTTTTCAGGCTGGAGTTTTTGCCCACTGGAGCCATTTTGCCATCAGTCCAGGTCATGGTCTTTTCGGGATCAAGACCTACGTCTTCATCCGGACCCATGCTGTATTTTTTCCATGCCAGGCTGCCGTCCTTGATGTTGTACGCAGCCAGGAAGCCACGTATGCCAAATTCACCACCGGCGATACCGGTAATCACCTTGTCCTTGACAACCAGCGGCGCATTGGTGCTGGTCATGCCGAGCTTGGGATCACCGTTCTTGGTTTTCCAAACGATTTTTCCGGTCTTTGCGTCAAGAGCCACCAGGGTCGCATCGCCTTGGGCCAGGAAAATTTTTCCATCGCCATAAGCCAGACCGCGGTTGACTACGTCACAGCACATAACCGAAATGACTTGAGTTGGATCAATGTCTTTGTCGGCCGTGTAGCTGTATTCCCAGATGACAGACTGGTTAGCCTGATCCAGAGCGTAAACCTTATGTGGATAAGGGGTGTGGATGTAGATCACATCATTCACGATAAGAGGGCCACCCTCATGACCGCGCAACATACCTGTGGAGAACGTCCACACCGGTTGCAGGCTCTTTACGTTTTTGTTGTTGATCTGATCAAGGGTGCTGTAGCGCATACCATAGTAATCGCCACCCCAGGAAGCAAAGTTCTTGGGGTCTTTGGTGAGCGCTTCAAGTTCGGAATTGGCCAATGTGATGCCTGGAGTTGCAATCACAGCAGCTACTGATGCTGCGTACAGCCAGTTCTTAACGGTTTTTTTCATGTTTTTCCTCCTCGTAATCTGTTTCGACAGAATACGTCTGTTAACGACAAGTACCGTGGGATATTTATAGGGACGGTTTTAATGCGTCGGTCGGGAAGTTCTCATTTTGGATTTGTGACTCATTCCAGACCGGCCCGTCAGCCCGCGTAAATTGAAGTATTTGAGGGCAAAAGTCAACCACGCGAAGCACGCAAGAGACCCGTGGATTTAGTTGAAATTCCTGCCTGTGACGCAATTTTTTTGGGTGGCTCACGCGCAGGTCGCTTGATGTCAATCGACCTGCTGATAAACAATCAGCCTTTTTTTACCTACGGTTTCCTGCTGCACAGTGCCCAGCCGGGAGGCCCACCCCCTACCGGAGAATTCATCATGCGCTTAATTATTTTTCTGTCTTGCTTCATGCTGTTTTCCAGCGGAATCAAAGCCGACATTCCCCCCTTGGCGGTGCAGTCTGTTGCTGATGGTGTTTACGTACATCCCGGCATAAATCAGCTACCAGACACCCGCAATCGGGGGGAGATCGCCAATATCGGGTTTGTAGTCGGAGAACGCTGCGTTGCCGTCATCGACAGTGGTGGCAGCCCTGAGCAAGGCCAGGCACTGAAAGCCACGATAGTGGCGACTACCTCTGTGCCCATTTGCTACGTCATCAACACGCATGTACACCCCGATCATGTGTACGGCAACATCGCCTTCAAAACAGAAGGTGTTCGATTTGTAGGGCATCACAAACTGGCTTGGGCCATGGCCGTTCGTGCGCCTTATTATCAGCAAAAAGCACTCAGTGATCTCGGCGTTACTCTGGAAGCCAGCCATTTCATTCCCCCGGACATCAGCGTAACGGATACTCTGAATCTGGATTTAGGCGGTCGCAGCCTGCAACTGATAGCCCATCCTACAGCGCACACGGATAACGATCTGACGGTGTTTGATGACAAGACGCACACCTTATGGCTGGCCGATCTGTTATTTATGGGGCATATCCCGGTGGTGGACGGTAGCCTGAACGGTTGGTTGAACGTGTTGGAGCGTTTGGCTGGTATAAAAGCGGAGCGGGCCGTCCCAGGGCATGGGCCGGTAACCGCAAACTGGCCTGAGGCACTGAATGCGGAGCGGGGGTATCTTCTGCAATTACGGCAGGAAATCAGGGCTGCCTTGGCGGCAGGAAAGACAATGGAACAGACACTCAGTGAAACCCGTGCCGAACACTACGACCACTGGAATTTGTTCGAGGCTTTTCACCTTCGCAATGTGTCCACGGCATTTGCCGAACTGGAATGGGAATAATCCGATCACCTTAGAAATTCGAGGATGATGGACGCGCCTCCCAGCACGCTGTGTTCTATCCGTATCCGTCCTTGATAAGCCTCTACGATATCCGCCGTAACCGCCAAGCCTATGCCGTGACCTGGCGTGGATTCGTCAATCCGCACGCCTCTTTGTAGAATCTTCTCCACATGTGAGGGGTGAATGCCCGGGCCATCATCCTGAATGCTCAAGGTAAGGTACACGCTATCCACCTGGGCCCCGATGATGACTCGACTCCTACACCATTTGAACGCATTGTCGAGCAGGTTGCCGAGCACTTCCATTAGATCAGCCTCATCACCGCGAAAGCGCAGTTCCGGGTCGGCGCGGTTGCTGAACATCACGTTTTTATCGCGGTACACCTTGCAGAGCGAACCCGCGAGGCGGTCGATCAGTGGCGCGACCGCGACGGCCGTTGAGGTGCTGATATCCGCCGAGGTGGCCGCACGTTGCAATTGACGCTCGACGATACGCGTCATGCGGATGGACTGCTCTTCTACAGTCGCGCCCAACAATTCCGGGTTGTCAGAGGCCCCGCGCAAGACGGCTAGAGGGGTTTTGAGGCTATGGGCCAGATCGGCCAAGGCATTGCGGTAGCGGGTTTGACGGGCACGTTCATGAGCCAGCAAGGTGTTGATTTTGTCGGTTAACTGATGCACCTCTCGTGGGTAAGAACCCACCAGGCTATCCTGCGAGCCTGATTCGATCGCGCCCAATTCAATAGTCACCCGACGGAGCGGCCTTAGCCCCCAGCGCAGCAGCAAAATCTGAGTAGCCAACAGCAACAAACCTATTCCACCCAAACCGCCCCATAATCTTTGCCGATAGAGCAAAATCTGCTCATTCAGGGGGGTTAGTTCCGCCATCAAGTAAAAATTCAAAGCGTGCACGCCTTTTTTGGTAACGCGCTGATGGCCCAATCCCAGCAAGCCATAATCTTTACCATCGGCCAGTCGCAACTCATGCCATTGTTGCTCGCCTGCCTGCAAGGAAAACTGCGGTGGCGGAGGTTTGTAATGCAGCGAAGGGGACA
>JBPCSC010000153.1:0-2872 GCA_051007495.1 Methylococcaceae bacterium
CCCACATCCTGGGTATGGAGAATATCCAGGGTTTGAGGATGAGGCAGGGTATTGCTCAGGCGGATATGCCAAAACCAGGCGGTTTCGTCGGCGGCCAGTTGCAGTCGCAGACTGAAGGCTATGCCCTGCCAGAACCCCTGCCCATGCCAGCCGGATTCGTCACAGACAAATGCCGCAGGCGATTGCGGCCCAAGCAAGGGCGTGAAGGCGGCGATGCGTCCGGCTTCATGTGTTCTCAGATAAAGCTGACACAAACTGCCTTCCAGTTCGTTGCCGGTGTACTGGTTCAGCACCACCGAGCCACAGTAAATGCGCCGCACGGCGGCTTGATGGAGAAGCTCGAAACTCAGCCCGGAACGGTTGCCTAGCCGGGTAAAGGGCGAGTCCTGTGTGGGTAAATCGACAGTCATGGTAGGTGTATCCTTCAGGAGGGTCAGGAGTGGGCAAAATGATCGTAGCCTTTGCGCGGCAAAACCATCGCCTGGCCGTTTCGGGTTATCGTCAGGCCGGGTGTGTCGGCAGCCACGATGCGTCCAAGACAGCTACAGGCGATGGAATATTCAGCCAGGCGACGTTCCAGTTCGGCTTGCTGATGAGGCGGCAGGGTAAAGCACAGTTCGTAATCGTCGCCACAGTGCAGCGGAAACGCCCAGTCACCGCTGCACTGCACGTAGTGCTGCACGGGTTCGGTCAGGGGGAGTTGTTCATACACCAACTCGGCACCCACTCCGCTGGCGGTAAGAATATGCCCCAGATCGGCAGCCAATCCGTCGGTGATGTCGATGCAGGCACTGGCCTGTTCACGCAAAAGCACACCGAGTTCGACGCGGGGTTCGGGTTGCTCTTGATGCCTGACCGTCTCCCTGTCGAGTGGAGTTGCCGTACCCAGCAGCATTTTGAGCCCCAACCCGGCACTGCCCAAAACCCCGCTCTGATAAACCAGATCACCCGGTGCCGCGCCCGACCGCTTCAAGGCTGATGATTCAGGTACACGGCCCATGGCCTGTAGGGTGATCGACAAAGGACCCCGGGTGGTATCCCCGCCGATCAGGCTGATGCCGTAGCGTTCTGCCAGGCTGAAAAACCCGCGACTAAACCCCTCCAGCCAGGCTTCATTGATGGTGGGTAAGGTCAGGGCCAGCGTCACCCATGCCGGTTCGGCCCCCATCGCGGCCAAATCACTCAGATTGACGGCCAGGGCCTTATAACCCAGCCTGAACGGATCGGTATCGGCCAGGAAATGCACCCCCGCCACCAGCGTATCCACGGTAACCGCCAACACCTGATCAGACGGACAGGCGATCAAGGCGGCATCATCCCCTATGCCCAGCAGGGGAGGGGTTCGTGCGGGAACCGGCCTGCGGAAAAACCGCTCGATTAGCTCAAATTCTCCCAGGGCGATGGTCACGGTTGCGCGACCCGTATCACGATCTTGCCCCGGGCACGCCCACTCTGACTGCGCCTATGGGCTTCGGCCAGTTGCGTCCAGTCATACACGCTGTCGATATGGGTGTTCAGCAAACCGGCCTGGTGGAGTGCGAGCAATTCGGACAGATCCTCAGCACGGCTACTGACCAGAAACGACTTGTAACGCTGCCGGGTATGGAGCGGTTGCATCAGACCACGCAGCATCAGTTCAGGCTTGAACAGCGTATCCACATAAATGCCTTCAGGCTGGAGCAATCGCTGGATTTCGGCATGCCCCAAACGGCTGACACAATCGAAAATGACATCAAAAGAACGCTCCTTGGCCCAGGGGCGGTTTTGGGTGTAGTCCACGACTTCATCCGCGCCTAGCGTCTTCACCCAGTCACGGTTGGCACCGCTGCACACGCCCACTACCGTGGCGGCTTTGGCCTTGGCAATTTGCACGGCGAAATGGCCCACCCCGCCCGATGCCCCTACGATCAACACCCGCTGTCCGGCCTGCACGCCACCCAGCGTAATCAACCCCTGCCAGGCGGTTAGCCCGGCCAGAGGCAAGCCGGCGGCTTCCAGATCACTCATATTCCGGGGGACACGCACGACCCCACCCGGTACATCGACCAGACAGTACTCCGCAGAGGCACCCCGCCCCGGGGGCAACAGGCTGATGATCCGATCCCCGCAGGAAAAAGGGCTATCCGCCCGTCCCGTTTCCTCGACCTGGCCCATGAGATCCAAACCCGGAACCGAAGGAAACCGACGCGGCATCAGCCAGCGCAGTTGCCCATCGTGAAGTTTCCAGTCGATAGGATTCACCGAAGAAGCCAGCACCCTGATGAGCAGTTGTGAGGCATTGTGTAATGGGCGTGGCGCACAGCCAGGCACCAGGCGGTCAGGAGAACCATAACCGGTGTAATTCATAACGTTCATGGAAAAAACCCTCAGTGTGTAAACAAATGTAGGCCAAAAATACCCCGACAAACCCGATCGGCCAAGGAAAACGTGAGGCGGTGCAATGGGCGTTGCAGGGCGCACAGTCAAAAGTGGCGACGGCAGGCTTGCCATCCGTGGGCCTGGATTTCGCCGTTCCCTGGCGGAATGACGAGAGTGGTGGGAATGACGGACAGATGAGGCGTTTATTTAGCAGGAAGGGAATAGACTATCGTAAGACATTTAATGTCTGAGGATACAGAGAAAGCCATTCGGTCAAAGTCCAACTATCAATCAAGCTCACTCCGTTATGCTCTGCCTGTCGGATTGAATTGTCGTTAAAAAACTGGTTGGTGACCGCCACTTTGCTAAATTTCACATACGGGAATTGCTGCTCATAAGCGGCAGCACCAGCCACAACCTCTTTAATTTTAATTTATTTCAACCCACCTTATCCATAAAGGTCTTAAAACTATCCGCCACCGTAAAACCGACCGTTTCCCCGATGGCTTTGAAG
>JBPCSC010000154.1:0-1734 GCA_051007495.1 Methylococcaceae bacterium
TGCCCATCCTGAGGAGCAATAGCATTAAATATAATGAGGTAGATATTTGCGGAAGAAAACCGCATAATTTTTTTCATAAAAAGCCATTCGTTTTGACTCAAACCTTAATAGACAGTACATATGCCTGTAACCGTATACATTTGGGAAAATGCCCGCTTCGCCAAGGCCATTAGCCACCCCGGACATGCCTCCATGAGCATGACCTACATAGACAAGAACGGCGATTCAGTCGAAACCGCCTACCTCTCCTGGTGGCCGGGACAAAACGCACCTTTGCTTAAAAAAGTGCCAACCCATGACAACCGAACCTACGAAATCGACGGCACTTCTGAATTGTCGTCACGCGCCAGAACCGGTTTGGCCAACAACACCATGACACCAAGACCAGGGCAGGTACAAAGCCGTGGCGTTTGGATACAGGAACCACACCATAAAATTGTGCTGCCCGGTCGGGGTGAACCGTTCAGCATCCAGCAAATCGGCAACCCAAATCCAAAAACGTGTCGTTCGGTCGGTTTGAATGTATATCGGATGATCTGGTGGTGGAATATGTTCTGCGCAGCACCAGAGCGGTTTTACCGGTACATCAGTGCCCATCACAACTGTGTTTCTGTGGTGTTGAGTGCGCTGGAAGCGGGTGGGATACACCTGTTTGCCGATAAAAAATTCAAGCGGGGTTCATATCTTTTGCCCACAGACATCCTGTCCTATCTAAGAGAGGCGGAGCATCGTATGCAGGGCATCAACGTATGCCTGCCCGATTATCTGGACAATATTGCCAACCCGGATTACGAACCTTTAACCCGAGGACAACGCAGAATAGATAAAAAAATGCACGAATTGATTGATGACCCACTCATGCAATCGGTGCAGGTTGAAACCTTAGGCAGTACCGGGTCATCACCGGTTTTGGACTTATGGTCAATGGAAGACTGGAAAGCGGCGTCTTACGTCAAACTGGGCCGACGCAAAGAGCAGGTGTTGGCGATAGACGCTTACCTCAAGGAATATCACCAACTGGGGGTTTTTTCTACAGCCCGACCTTTCGCCTATCACCGCAAAGTAACACTACTCGACAGCATACAGACCAAAGCCCATGAACACATGGCCACTAAAACCAATAGCGACCGAGGGGAGGCCGTGTTTCAGTTGGCTCGCCAAGCCTATGAACTGCGCCAACGCTGTCAGGATTACGATGACCCCATGCAAGTCGCGCTGCAAGTGTACGAACTCACGGGTAAAACCGATACACCTATCAGCCAGGCAACGCCCATATTTACCCGTACCGTTCAAAATGAGGCCAATCCCCAGTCGCCCAGCACCCCCACCACGGAGCAAGCCATACGCGAAGGACTTGAACAAACCCTAAGCAGTGCGCCCCCACCCGGCTTAAACACACCCGCACTCCAAACCGGCGTACCTGAAGAAATTGCACCTGAATTCAGAAGACCCGGTGTGGCGGCATTGATCGAACAACTCGACAGTGGCCACGAAGGAACCGGGTTAACTCGTCGCAACACCTGGCAGCCAGGATTACGAACAGAACCGCAGGTACAAGGCCATCGCCCTCGTTCACAGGTGATATCACACCGCCCGGGTGTTCATCACCCACATGAAGACACCGCACACACCACGGGTATACAGGAAATGCTGTTTGCCAGTGTGCAAATCCCGCCACGTTAAGATGCTATAAATCGGGTTGATTTGAGCCATTACACTGGTTCAAATCAACCC
>JBPCSC010000155.1:0-2196 GCA_051007495.1 Methylococcaceae bacterium
CGTTACTAGCATGATCTGCTGGTTTATGCGACGGAAGGATTGTCACGCATACCCGGCTTGCGTCTGATTGGCACGGCCAGGGAAAAGGCCGGTGTGCTGTCCTTCGTACTGCCGGGTCATCATTCCGAAGACATAGGCAAACAACTCAACCAGGAGGGCATAGCCGTTCGTTCCGGCCACCATTGCGCTCAACCCATCCTTAGACGTTACGGCCTGGAAAGCACCGTGCGTCCTTCACTGGCGTTCTACAATACCCGTGAAGAAATCGACACGCTCGTTCATGTCGTTCAACGTATTCAAAGCCTGGGTGGCTGAAGTTTACAGGCTCAATCATGTAGTATGAATCGTGTATAGCGCGAGTAACCACCCTGATGATGGGCTGATCTGCACCAGCCACAGGTTTTTTTACTTCCATCAGCCTCCTGCCTGCATGAACCGACATCCCTTCAGCATACTTATTCTTATCAGTAGTTTCTGCTTACCGGCCTGTAGCGTAGGGCCGGATTATCGTCGGCCTTTGTTTGATCTGCCGACTGCCTTCAAAGAACAACCGGGCTGGAAACTCGCCAGCCCCAACACCGCGTCCTCCCTATTGCCCCAGGACTGGTGGCTGATGTTTTCTGACCCCGACCTGAACACCCTGGAACAGCACATCCCCGCCAACTTCTCACTGTTGGAGGCGGAAGCGCAGTTCCGGCAATCCACGGCTTTGGCCGCCAATGCCCAAGCCCCCTTGCTGCCGCGCCTCAACCTGACCGGAACCTACAACCGTTTTCTGTCACCCACTGGCCAAAGCCCGGTTTTTCCGGGGGTTCGGCAAATTTTCAACACCGCCATAGCCGCGACCTGGGAACTGGATTTGTGGGGGCGGGTACGCCGTCAGAT
The DNA here is from genome assembly GCA_051007495.1 of Methylococcaceae bacterium. Taxonomy (GTDB): domain Bacteria; phylum Pseudomonadota; class Gammaproteobacteria; order Methylococcales; family Methylococcaceae; genus CAIVXW01. The sequence continues at coordinate 886 of JBPCSC010000155.1, forward strand.
CGAAGCCGGTGAAGCCAGAGCCATGGCCAGTGCCGACACGCTGGCGGCACTGAGATTGTCCTTGCAGGCTCAACTGGCTCAAAATTACTTTCAGTTACGCACGCTGGATCTGCAAAAGCGGGTACTGGAAGACAGCATCCAGGCGTTCCGTAAAACACTGGAACTCACCCGTAACCGCTACGAGGCCGGCGTAGTCAGCAAGGCGGATGTGGTGCAGGCCGAAACGCAACTGAGTTCGACCGAGGCTCAGGCGGTGGATCTGGACGTACAAAGACATCAACTCGAACACGCCATAGCCGTGCTGATCGGCAAGCCACCGGTGGAACTGACACTGGAACACCATCCCTCACTGCCGTCCTTGCCGGATATGCCGACGGTGATACCTTCGTCGCTTCTGGAGCGTCGCCCCGACATCGTTGCGGCCGAGCATCAGATGATGGCGGCCAACGCAGATATCGGGGCGGCAAAAGCCGCGTTCTTTCCCAATATCACCCTGAACGCCAACAACGGTGTGCAGAACAACAGCCTGGATCGACTCCTCAGCACCGCCAGCCAATACTGGGCCTTGGGTCCCGCCGCCGCCGCTTTGCCCCTGCTGGAAGGCGGAGCCAAAAATGCCGAACTCAAAAGAACCTTGGCCGCTTACGAGGGAACGGCAGCGGCGTACCGTCAAACCATACTGACCGGGTTTCAGGAAGTGGAAGATCAAATGGCCGCACTGCATATTCTCTCGAACGAAGCCGAACTGCTGGATAACACCCTGAGAACCGCACAAGAAGCCGTGCGCCTGACGACGAACCAATATCAGGCCGGTACGGTGAGTTTTGAAAATGTACTGATCGCCCAAACCGCCGCCCTCGCCAACGAACGTAATGCAGTAGGCGTGCACGGTCGACGCTTAGTGGCAGCGGTAGGTTTGATCAAAGCAGCAGGAGGAGGATGGAAAACGGCCGGACCAGACGAAGCCACCCGCCCAAAACGAAGCTGGCGGCATTATTTGCCCGTGCCGGATACGAGTGGGTAGGTGGGGGGAGGGTGTCTTGCACCTCGCATCAAAGTTTTGTTTGAGGTGGTTTTGAGTATATCTAAATCCCTTACCGTTTAAATCGTGCGTTTCTATAGTTCCAAGTCTTTACTCAGTGATAGAATGCCGATTATTTCACTGTGTACAGTGCCTTCGCTATTATGGGTATAAAATACACCATGATTATCTGCCAATTTTGTATTGCGAGGCGCGGTGGTATTGACTGTAATGGGGAAGGTGTCGGCATCCATTAATCCATCATGGTCAATGCTCAGTAACGTCAATGT
>JBPCSC010000156.1:0-1655 GCA_051007495.1 Methylococcaceae bacterium
CCCCATCGCCACCCAGCCTCGTGTCGATTCCCAGCCCGCCCTGCACAGTATCATTGCCCGCGCCGCCGTCCAGACGGTCATTATCGGCCCCGCCATCAAGATTGTCGTTTCCTGCTCCGCCCAGAAACACATCGTTGCCGGCATCGCCCGTCAGTGTGTCATTGCCCACCCCGCCATCCAGGGAATCATCGCCTAGATTACCCACCAGACGATCATTCCCGCTCAAACCGCTTAGCGTATCGTTACCTGCCAGGCCATCGTAAAAATCATCGCCTTTTTTGCCTATCCATTTGTCGTTGCCCGCTGTACCTTTGATGACCGTTACCGCCCCGACTACCGCCGCCGTAGGCGCACTGCTCACGGCTTCTTCAGTTCCGTAGCCATCGAGGTAATGCACGCTCACCACCAGGGTTTTGCCTGTGTCATTCTTGCTCAGTGTGTAGCGAGCACCCGTACCCACCGACTGACCCGCCATCTGCCAGTCATAACTGAACGCCCCCAAACCGTCGGCATCGGTTAGTGTTTGGCTGATTGCCAGAACCTCTCCCACCTGCGCCTTGCCTTGAATTTCCACCGTGCCGCCCGGCAGATCATTGACGTTAGCCACTGGCCCGGTCGCTGCGCTGGTCACGGTTTCCACCGTGCCCTGTCCATCGGTGTAACGGGCTTTGACCGCCAGCATTTTGCCTACTTCAGCCTGGGTGAGCGAAAAACTACTGCCACTCGCGCCATTTATCGCCACCCCGTTGGCCAGCCATTGATAGCTGAAACGGCCCAGGCCATCGGCATCGGCCAGGCTGGTACTGTCGAGCGTCAGGGTTTGGTTCTGGCTGGGAGTGCCGGTGATGAGGAGTGAACCCGTCGGGGCATCGTTGACGTTGAGTGCGGGGCGGGTACTGGCACTGGTGAGGGTTTCAAGTGTGGCTTGTCCGTCGGTATAGGCCACGGCCACGCTGAAACTCGTGCCGACATCGGCCTGCGTGAGCCTGTAGGTGTTGTTCGTCGCGCCATTTATCGCCGCCCCGTTGGCCAGCCATTGATAGCTGAAACGGCCCAGGCCATCGGCATCGGCTACGGTTTGAGCATCGGCGGTCAGCGTTTCATTTTGCCGCGCCACGCCCGTCAGCATGACTCGCCCGGTCGGCAGATCATTGACATTGGCCACCGGCCCGGTCGCCGCGCTGGTCACGGTTTCCAGCGTTCCCAAGCCATCGGTATAAAGCGCCGAAGCACTCAGGCTTTTGCCTACATCGGTTTGAGTGAGGCGGTAACTTGTGCCACTCGCGCCGGTGATGGCCACCCCATTGGCCAGCCATTGATAGCTGAAACCGCCCAGTCCATCGGCATCGGCCAGGCTGGAACTGTCCAGCGTCAGGGTTTGGTTCTGGCGGGCGATGCCGGTGATGAGCAGTGAACCGGTGGGCAGGCTATCAAGGCTAGTGACCGCTGCCGTGCTGGTGCTGGTCACCGTTTCAGTGCTGCCTTGGAGGTCGGTATAACGCGCCACTACGCTCAGGTTTTTGCCTGCTTCGGCCCGGCTTAACAGATAGCTACTGCCGGTCGCCCCGACGATGGGCACCCCGTTGGCCAGCCATTGATAGCTGAAACGGCCCAGGCCATCGGCATCGGCTACGGTTTGAGCATCGGCGGTCAGC
>JBPCSC010000157.1:0-3067 GCA_051007495.1 Methylococcaceae bacterium
ATCGTTGCGCGGCTCCACCCGTCCGGCGGCTTTGTTGCGCGGCAATGGCGCGGCGCAGCAGTCATCGGTGTCCAGGCTTGAGTCGTCCATCGTTCTGGCGAGGAACGCTGATAGAGGTGGGCGTGTCGCCGGCAGATTGTCGGGCGCAGATCAGTCGAGCAGTTTGCTGGACAATGGCGGGCGGATGGATGCAGTCGCTCCTGGTGTTCGCCGGGCGGCGGCTGTCGCGCCATCTTCGTCTGCGCCTGCCCGTCAAGACGGGTCAAATGGTCGTCAAAGCCGTCAAATAAGACCCGTTGCTGCGCCTTTGTCTGTGCCTGCTGTTGCACCTGGATCGGCCAGCAATGCTGCTGGCAGGCCAAGAGGGGCTGATGGGCGGTTTTTGGGCAGTCGTGCCGCTGGTGCGTCCAATGTTGTGTCCGATGTAGGGCCTAACCGAGACCGTAGCGGGCGATTCGCTGCGCGAGGTGGCGACAATGGCGGCGGCCTGGGGGCTGGAAGGGGTGGAGAGGATGGTTTTATTTCGCGCTTGGCCGAAAAAATTGGAAGCGAGGTGGCGGGCGGCGTAGCAGGTGTTGCAAGCGAGTCTGAGAGAATAGATCCGGTTATCGCGGCGGCCAAGGAGGTGGCGGATACGGTCGGCAGCGTAACTCAGTCCGTTTATAAGCTGGGGAGTGGCGTTGTTGACGCGGGTCGGCTGGCCGCATCGGTTTCGACCAAGGCGGCTGGAAAGGCGGTGGGCGGAGTCAAAGCGGTCGGGCGGCTTGTGGGTTTTTCCAGGCGCGAGGCAGTCGCCCTCCCCTCTGGCGCAGTCGCACCCTCTGGCACGGTCGCACCCTCTGGCACGGTCGCACCCGTAGGAAATCGTCGTCTAGCTGTTGTTGCTGCACCGGCTGCACCGGCTTCGCCAGGCAATGAAACAGGCGGGATCGGTAGGGTTTCAGGGCGCGAGGCGATAGCACCCGCTGGCGCGGTTATGCCTTCTTCGGGTGCGGTTACAGATATAGAGAGTCGTCGTCGGGTTTCCGGGCGCGATACGAGTGTGTTGGCAGGTGTGCAGCGGTCTTCTGTTGCGGAAATGAATCCATCGGGGCTGGCCCTGCATCAGGCTGATGCCGTAGCGCAGTCGTCCAGCACTCCAGCCAGGGTTGCCGCTCCTGTTCGGCGTGGCGCTCATAGTAGCGACAGCGGGCTGGCGCAAGCATCCGCACCGGTGGTGTCGGCGGGTTCTTCACATGAGCGGCGCGATCCGGCTGATGATGTCGGCGTGAGTCGCCCTGTTCGCGGTATGCCGGTGGCCGCAGTTCCCCGGCAGCGTAGTGGCCGGGTGTATGACAGAGATGAAAAAGGCCGTTTTGTATCGCGTAGCGATGCAGTAGGAATCAGTCGAAGCGTATCAGTCGAGCCTGTTGCCGCCTTGACATCACCAGTGCCCACCCCTGTAGAGCCTACCAGGAACACGATAAACGGCAGCCCGGTGGTCATACGCAGGCCAGCAGAGCCTCTTCCGGCGGTACCAACTGCTACGCGAGGATGGCAGGGGCGGGCTTCAGTCGCGGGCGGTGAGTCGCGGCAAGAGACGGGTGAAAAGCGGAGATTTTTTAAGGAATCCAGCGTTTCGCGCAAGCAGCAGGCGGCTTATCAAAAAGAAAGCCTGAAGTCCCTCAAGCAAATGGCCGCGCATCAGGCGGGCAGTTCTGATGATGCCGGCGGTAATTCAGGCGGCGGATTGGCGTGGCTGGGTGCGCTTTTGGGCGGGATAATCCCGGTCATATCCGGGTTTTTTTCGATGCTGGGCGGGCTGGTTGTCGGTACGCTAGGTGGCATTATTCCCGCTGTTATGGCTGCACTGTCCGGCTTGGTTGGATTGGTGTCAGGTGCTTTGAGCGGCTTGGGCGGCGCAATCGTTTCCGGCGTGGTGTCGGTGCTGGGGGTGATTTTCTCGCCCATTGGTCTGGCTATTGCCGGAGCGGCTGCGCTGGCCTGGGGGTTGTTCACGGAGAGCGGTCGGGCGTTTTTTGCGAGCGTGGGTGACTCGATCAGCAAAGGCTGGGATGCGGCGATTCAGTTCATTACTGCGTTGTTCCCCGAGCAGGTGGCGGCCATTTCAGCGGCATTTGACGGCATCAAGGCGTATGCGTTCGAGGCATGGGATAGCATCAGTCAGGGCGCAGATGAAGTATGGAGCTGGTTAAAGGATGGGTTTGATCCTGTCATCGGCGCGGCATCCGATGTGTTTGATTGGCTCAAGAAGCAGTGGGAAGACGTTATTGATTCTGTCGGAAAGGTTTTTGACGGATTCTCATCATTTTTGAAGGACAAGTTTGGCATTGACATTCCGGCAGCCACTACGGCCATTGCGGAGACGGCTGCTGAAATGGCTGGCGCAGTGAAGGATGCGGCCAGCAAAGGTTGGAATACGGTAAAGGATATGACCAGCAAAGGATTTGAAGCCACGCAAAACGCAGCGGGCCAAGCGGTTGATTCAGCCAAGGCTACGGCAGGTGATGCGTGGCAGGTCGTAAATAACGTAGCGGGCCAGGCGGTTGATGCAGCCAAAACAGCAGGCGGGAAGGCAGTTGATACTGTTAAAACGGCAGGGACTAAGCTGACCGATGTCGCTACTGGCACCAAGGATTATGCGAGCAAAAAATATCGACAACTGAAGTTTGACGAGGTTGATGCCGCTCTGAATTTCGAGGGCGGCGGCACCATCAGCGGGCTTAGCGATATTCAAACCAGGGCTTTGGCGGCCAATACCGCAAAAACCGAAAGCGGTGGCCGGGTGGATGCTGACAACAAGCAGGGCTATTTTGGTCAGTTCCAATTCGGGGCTGAGGCTTTGGTAGAGAGCGGCCTGGTCAATCGTAAAAAGCTGGAGGCAGCCAGAAAAAAATCGTCGGACAGCACTTGGTACAGGAAGCGCTCTGCTGATGGCACTATGGGCGGACATGAGGCTTTTTTACGCGACCAGTCAAACTGGAACATAGAGGGCGGTCTTGATAATTTTTTGCAAAACAAGGCCCTGCAAGATCAAGCCTTTGTCAACTACACAAACAAAAACATA
>JBPCSC010000158.1:0-6009 GCA_051007495.1 Methylococcaceae bacterium
GCTTTGATCAGCCTGATGCGGGCGGCTTTTTGCGTCCTACCGCCTTGTTGCTGAATGGTGGGGTGTTCAAATCCCAGGCACTGGAAACCCGCTTGCTGGAAACTCTGGATGCCTGGCTGGATGCCGCCGGAGCCAACAGGGCGCGTATCCTGCCCGGTGCCGATCTCGATCTGGCTGTGGCCAAAGGGGCGGCTTATTACGGGTATCTCAGAAAAGGCCGGGGTGTGCGCATCCGGGGCGGTACGGCGGCGGCCTATTACGTGGGCGTGGAAAGTGCCATGCCCGCCATTCCGGGTCTGGCTCCACCCCTGGAAGCCCTGTGCATCGCGCCATTCGGTATGGAAGAAGGCACTGAAGCCGAGTTGCCGCCTTACGAATTCGGTGTAGTGGTGGGTGAACCCGTACATTTCCGCTTTTTCGCCTCCAAAGTGCGGCGGGAAGATGGCGTGGGTGTCCGGCTTGAGTATTGGTCTGAGGATGAAATGGAAGAATTAGAGGAGATAGAAGTCACTTTAAGTGCGGAACATCATCCTGTAGGACAGGTGGTGCCGGTGCATTTGGCTGCGCGGGTAACTGAAGTGGGCACCCTGCAACTGGAAGCCGTCTCCCGTGAAGGACAGGAACGCTGGAACGTCGAGTTTGATGTCAGGGCGAGCGATCCTGCTGCCGCCGTTTCGGAACTGGAACACCAGGTTCCGGAGCCCCCAATACCCGGAACTTACCCAGAGCCTGAATATGTGACCAGCGAATACAGTCCGTCTCATTCTGAACCTGAACCTGAACCTGAACCGGAACCGGAACACTCTATTGAAGCTGAACCCGAATCGCACTCAAACCCGCCTGACACCGACTCCTCAGCACTTAACGGAGAACGCAAAAGTCTCTGGCCATTCCGTATGTAAGTCGAGAACCACTCACCACCCCGTATATTCACACGAACGCTTAACTTATGCCCCAATCCAAGCCACCCCGTTATCTGGTCGGTATTGATCTGGGTACCACCCATACCGTAGTGGCCTTTACCCGGCTAGAGGGTGTCGAATCATCCGCCATAGCACTGTTTCCCATTGAACAATCGGTACGACCGGGTGAGGTCAGTGCCCGCCCGCTGTTTCCCTCGGTTCGTTATCAGGCGGCTTCTGATGAACTGACCGAGGCCGATTGTCGTCTGCCGTGGTCGGTTTCTGCTGCTTCGCCCCTCGCCGTACTGGGGGAGTGGGCGCGTGACCTCGGAGCCAAAACCCCAGGCCGACTCATCGTCAGTGCCAAGAGTTGGCTGTCGCACAACGGGGTGGATCGCACCGCCCCCATACTGCCCTGGGGTGCCGACGCCGGTGTGATCAAGACCTCGCCTCTGGAGGTGGTGAGTGCTTACCTGGCCCATGTACGCGATGCCTGGAACCATGAACATCCTGATGACCGGCTAGAGGCGCAGGATCTGGTCATCACCGTACCGGCTTCATTCGATGAAGCCGCCAGAACCCTCACCCTGGAAGCCGCCCGTCACGCCGGTTTGATGAACCCGCGTCTACTGGAAGAACCCCAGGCCGTCTGTTACGACTGGCTTTGGTGTCATCGCTCAGAACTCAAAACGCAACTCGAAGGCGTTCATCTGCTGCTGGTTTGTGATGTAGGAGGCGGAACCACCGACCTCACCCTGATTCGGGTGCTGGCCGGTGAACCCATGCCGGAACTCAGCCGGATTGCGGTGGGCGATCATCTGATTTTGGGCGGCGACAACATTGATTTAACTCTGGCCCATCAACTGGAACGGCGTGGATTCGGAACAGAACGGAAACTGTCCACCGCCGAATTTTCGCAACTCATAGAACAATGCCGTCGCGCCAAAGAGTGCCTGCTGGATCAAAACGCCCCCGAATCGGTGGCCGTAACGGTGTTGGGCAGTGGCAGTCAGCTTATAGGCGGAACCCGAACTCAGGAACTGACCCGTAGCGAAGTCACCACGATCGCCCTGGATGGTTTTTTCCCCTTGGTCGGTTTGGACGACAAACCCGACCACAAGCGCAGTGGCGTGGTGGAGTTCGGCCTGCCTTATGCGCGAGACCCGGCCATCAGCCGACATCTGGCTGATTTTTTAAGCCGACATCGGCGGGTGGCACAAGAAGCCGTAGGCCTGGGGGTTCCACCCATCCCCGACGCACTGTTGCTGAATGGCGGCTTGTTTCGCAGTGCCACGGTGGTGACCCGTCTGGTGGAATTGCTGGAACACTGGCGCGAGGGTGTGCCGCCCAGAGTGCTTAACAATAGTCGTCCTGACCAGGCCGTAGCCTACGGGGCCGTGGCTTATGGCCTGGCCCTAAAAGGCCAACAAATTGCCCGCATCGCCGGCGGTTCGGCCCGCAGTTATTTTTTGGTGGTGGAAACCGAAACCGGCCCAGACAGGCTAGGGGTGTGCATACTGCCTGCGGGTACACCCGAAGGAGAGGAAATCTCCATTCCAGAGCGCAGTTTCAGGCTGAGGATTGGCCGCCCGGTACGCTTTAATCTGGCTACTTGTACCGATGACGCGCTGTACGCCGTAGGGGAGGTGGTCAGTCTGGAAGAAGATCGCTTCGCATCGTTGCCCCCTCTGGCGGTGGCGTTCAACCCTGAGGACACGCAAAACCCCGCAGAACATACTGTACGCATCGTGGCGGCACTGAGCGAAACCGGCACACTGGAACTACAGTGCGTTTCGGTAGAAGAAGCCAGTCGCCGGTGGAATCTTTTGTTTCAGTTGCGACAAGGGCAGGTCGCGCTGCCTGAGCACGAACGTCATGCCCGCATGGACACGGCCCTGGAGCGAACCGCACTCATATTTGGCAAGAAAACCAAGCATTTCGATCCCAAACAAATCAAAACCTTGCGGGCCGATCTGGAAAAGCTGCTGGGTTCGCGTGAACAATGGGACACCCACATCCTCAGAGAACTGCTGACCATACTGCTGGACGGCATGAACGCTCGCCGACGCTCACAGGAACATGAGCGTCTGTGGCTGAGTTTGACCGGATACTGTCTGCGCCCAGGCTACGGTTATCCTCTGGATGACTGGCGTGTGGAGCAGGTTTGGGCTTTATACGAGCAAGGGCCGCAGTTTGCCCATGAAGTACAAAACTGGTCAGAATGGTGGACGCTATGGCGACGGATAGTGGGCGGTTTGTCAGAACCGGCCCAGTTGCGCCTTTTTGAAGACCTGAAAGGGGTGATTGATCCAGAAACGGCCAAGCGCGGTCATTTACCCGGCCTGGCTCGAAAACGCAGTTTCGAAGATATGTTACGCCTGGCGGGGGTTTTGGAACGCTTGCCGGTAGCACGCAAAATCGAACTGGGTGGCTGGCTGTTAAAACGAGTCGGCAAGAACAACGAATCCGTGCACATTCCCTGGGCCTTGGGGCGGGTGGGTTCCCGTCAGCCTTTGTATGGCAGTTTGCACACCGTAGTGCCCGTAGCCACGGCCGAACAGTGGCTGGAAACCTTGCTGGCACTTGATCTTAAAAAGAATACTGAAGTCATCCTGTGTATTGCGTTGATAGCCCGGATGACGGGCGACAGGGAGCGGGACATTTCCGCCGGGTTGCGTACCCGTGCCATAGAACGCCTGCGTGCTGCCAGAGCACCGGAATCCAATCTGGCCATGATTACCAGGATCGCAGAACTAACAGAAGCCGATCAGAAAAACCTGTTTGGTGATTCCCTGCCTCCTGGTCTTAAACTGGTTACCTGATCCCTGCGGGTGTAAGCCATGCAATATCCTGTTACCATTGTCGCTATTTTTTTGAACGTCGGATTGCAACCGACGAGGAAGTGAGGCCGTGAACGATATGTTAAAGAATATAATCCTGTGGTTGGTTATTGCCGCTGTGTTGATGTCCGTATTCAACAACTTTGGCTCCCGCAAGCCCGTGGAATCCACCATGTCCTATTCTCAATTCGTCACTGCGGTGAATGAAGGACAGATCAAGCAAGTCAACATTGATGGCCCGCAAATCCATGGGTTGCTGGCCACCGGTGACCGCTTCACCACCTACAGTCCGGGCGATCCGCATCTAGTGGATGATCTGCTCAAAAACCACATCGAGATCAAGGCTGAACCCCCTGAAACTCAATCGCTGTTCATGCAGATTTTTATTTCCTGGTTTCCCATGCTGCTTTTGGTGGGTGTGTGGATTTTCTTCATGCGTCAAATGCAGGGTGGCGGTGGCGGCCGAGGGGCCATGTCATTTGGTAAAAGCCGGGCCAGACTGATAGAAGAAGATGAGGTCAAGGTAACTTTTGCCGACGTGGCCGGGGTGGAGGAAGCCAAGGAAGACGTACAGGAAATGGTCGACTTTCTCAAGGATCCCGGCAAATTTCAGAAACTGGGCGGCAAGATTCCCCGAGGGGCTTTGATGGTAGGGCCGCCGGGTACGGGTAAAACCTTATTGGCCAGAGCCATAGCCGGCGAGGCCAAGGTTCCATTCTTCTCGATTTCCGGTTCTGATTTCGTGGAAATGTTCGTAGGGGTTGGGGCATCGCGTGTCCGTGACATGTTTGAGCAGGCCAAAAAGAGTGCGCCGTGCATCATCTTTATTGATGAAATCGACGCTGTGGGCCGTCACCGTGGGGCCGGTCTTGGGGGAGGGCACGACGAGCGCGAACAAACCCTGAACCAGCTATTGGTGGAAATGGACGGCTTTGAAGGCACCGAAGGCATCATCGTGGTGGCCGCCACCAACCGACCCGATGTATTGGATCCGGCCTTGTTGCGTCCTGGCCGGTTCGACCGTCAGGTGGTGGTTGCCCTGCCGGATGTGCGGGGTCGTGAGCAAATACTCGCCGTACACATCAAGCGGGTTCCTGTTTCCGCCAATGTTGAAGTTAAATACCTGGCCCGTGGAACGCCCGGATTCTCCGGTGCTGATCTGGCCAATCTGGTCAACGAAGCGGCTTTGTTTGCGGCACGCAAAAACAAACGTCAGGTGGAAATGGACGATTTCGAGAAAGCCAAAGACAAAATACTGATGGGCGTGGAACGTAAATCCATGGTAATGAGTGAAGAGGAGAAGAAACTCACCGCCTACCATGAAGCCGGTCACGCCATAGTAGGCCGCATGGTTCCGGAACACGATCCGGTTTACAAAGTCAGCATCATGCCGCGTGGTCGGGCCTTGGGCATTACCATGTTCCTGCCCGAACGCGATCAATACAGTGCCAGCAGGCAAAAACTGGAGAGCCAGATTTCCAGCCTGTTTGGTGGGCGCATCGCTGAGGAAATTATCTTCGGCCAGGAACGGGTCACCACCGGTGCCCAAAACGACATCGAACGAGCCACTGGCATCGCCCGCAACATGGTGACACGCTGGGGCTTGTCGGATCGTTTAGGTCCTTTGGCATACAGCGAGGAAGAAGGGGAGGTGTTTTTAGGCCGCTCCGTAACCCGCCACAAAACGGTGTCTGAAGAAACGGCACATTTGATAGACGAAGAAGTTCGCTCGTTCATCGACCGAAATTATGAGCGTTCCGAACACATACTCAGAGAAAACCTGGAAAAGCTGCACTTGATGGCGGACGCATTAATGCGCTACGAAACCATAGACCGATTCCAGATCGACGACATCATGGAGGGATTGATCCCGCGTCCTCCTCAAAGCTGGGAAGAAAACCCACCCGATGGCGGTACTCCAGGTACCCACGATAACCGGGAAAAACCCACCAAAACCACCAGCCTGCACAAAGCGGCCGAGCAGCACTGATAAGTGTGCCGGCTAGTAGTCCTGCCGGTTCATGGGTAGGGAAGCCTTGCGCCTCCCTACCCCCAAAACTGTACGTGCCGTTCTACCGCCGTACGGATCTCCAGTTAGTAGTTTCCACATCGGGGTTATCTTGCCTTCTGCCAGGTTGCATGGAGGGCGAATAGCCCGCAGCATCTGTGTGGCATAGTCCCACATCGGGTCGCTTTTCTTATAAACCCAGCAGGATTAGGATATTACTGCAAAGACTCCACCCAACAAACAGCCGAATCAGGTTAGT
>JBPCSC010000159.1:0-4923 GCA_051007495.1 Methylococcaceae bacterium
ATCATACCCAGTGCCATGAGTACGGTGGCAACCACCAGATCTATGACCAGAAACGGCAGAAACAGTAAAAAACCCATCTGAAAGGCTGTTTTCAGTTCACTGATCATGAAGGCCGGCATCAGGATGGAAAAGGGTATTTCTTCCGGGGTTTGTATCTCTTTTTTGTCAGCGATGCGGAGGAATAATTCCAGATCGGTTTCCCGGGTTTGTTTCATCATGAATCCACGCATGGGCAGCAAGGCTTTTTCCAATGCCTTATCCGGTGCGATCTGTTCCTTGATGTAAGGGTCTACAGCCTGTTCATACACCTGGCTGAATACCGGCAGCATGATAAAAAGGGTAAGAAACAGGGAAATGCCCAACAATATCTGGTTACTGGGGGTTTGGCCTATGCCCAGGGCTTGCCGCAGAATGGCCAGAACGATCATGATGCGGGTGAATGAAGTCATGCCCAGCAGCAATGACGGCAGCAGCGTCAGTGCCGTCATTAATACCAGTATCTGGATGGTCACCGAGTAGGTTTGTCCACCCTGGGGATTGGGTGTAACGGTAAAGGCTTCCAGATTGGCACTGGCGCTCGCTTCCGGCAGGCCGATGAACGCACCAAGCAGCAGCAATGACCAAAGGCTGAGACGGGCAATAAACCCGAAGTGGGATGGTGTCATGTTGCTTGCTGCCTGATAATCTGTCTCAAGGTATGGATGAAATCCGGGGAGGGGTATTTATCGGTGCTGGTTTCGGTGATGATCTGGTCTTCTCCTTCCAGTATGCACAGGGTATCAATGCGGCCTGGACATATACCTAATACCAGTTGTTTGCGTCCGGTCTGAATGACTATAACCCGCTCCCTATTGCCCAAAGGTAATGCAGCCACTATTTGCAATGACCGGGTTTTGATCGGGGGAAAAGATCCAAAACGGCGCAAGAGCAGCAGAAAGATGACGATCAGCAGTACGATTAATAGTAAAGCGAGGGTGGTGTGCAAGGGATCAGGACTGGTGATGCGGGTATTGGTGGCCAGAGTATCAGCCAGTATGGGGGCTGGCAGTACGGTCAGGAAGGGGATTCCGTGAATGGCTGTGCATGGCCTCATTTGAGTTTCTTGACTCGTTCAGAGGGGCTGATGACATCGGTTAAGCGTATGCCGAATTTCTCGTTGACTACGACCACCTCACCGTGGGCAATCAAGGTTCCGTTGACCATGACATCCATAGGTTCGCCGGCCAGGCGATCCAGTTCGATGACTGATCCCTGGGTTAATTGCAGGAGGTTTCTGATGTTTATTTTTGTGCGTCCGATTTCCATGGCAATCATAACCGGGATGTCTAAAAGTAAATCCAGATTGACATCTCCGCCCTTTACAGCGGCGTAGGGATCATGACGGATATCTTCTTCCAGATCTTCATAAGAAACGGTTTCGGCTTGGGCGGCAGGCGAGGGCGGAGCAGTCCGGGTATCTGAAATCTTTTGTGCGGCTTGTTGTTGTTCCTGTAACGCGGCAGCCCAGTCGTCAGCCGCAGAATCTTCAACTTCACTCATGGATTAACCTCGATGGGGTGCGTCTAGGGGTATGACCCGGCTAGGGGTAAATAAATATCCTATGGTACTTTCTTGATGCGCAGTACGTCTTTGTCTATAGGGGGGCGGGTAATGCTTTCGACTATTTTCAATGCGTATTTCCCTTTGTGTGTCCCCATGCGGCAGCGGAACAGGGGTATATCTTCCACATACACCATTTTTTTGTCGGCCATTTCTATGGGTAATACGTCGCCCGCTTTTAGTTTCAGTATCTTTTCCACGCTGAGGATTATATTGGCAAATACCGCCCTGGCCTCTACTTCGGCATCAAGGATTTCAGTATGCAGGGCACCGTGCCAGCGGTCGTCCATGTCGTCGGCCCTATCCCCCTGAATACCGGCATCAAGTAAATCCCTGATGGGTTCGATCATGGCGTAAGGCATGGTGACATGAAGATCTCCACCTCCGCCGTCCAGTTCTATGTGTATTGTGGATACCACCACGACTTCAGTGGGTGTAACGATATTGGCAAACTGTGGGTTAACTTCAGAACTCAGGTATTCAAATTCTATGGGCATAACCGGATTCCAGGCATCTTTCATATCCTTGAAGATGACATCCACCAATATCCTTATGATTCGCATTTCGGTAGGGGTAAACTCGCGTCCTTCAATTTTGTTATAAAACTGACCGGTACCGCCAAAGAAATTGTCTACTGCCGTGAATACCAGGGTAGGTTCCATGACCAGCAAGGCGCGTCCTCTTAAGGGATTCATGCGGATGACATTCAGGTTGGTCGGTACGAACAAACTGTGTACATATTCCGAGAACTTGAGTATCTGTACCCCTGAAACCGATATTTCCGCCGAACGTCTAAGGAGATTGAACAAACTAATGCGAAAGTATCTGACGAAGCGGTCATTGATCATTTCAAGGGTTGGCATCCGGCCACGGACAATTCGATCCTGGCTGGTGAAATCATAAGCCTTGATTTCACCCTGATCCAGGTCATCCGATACATCGGTCGCTATGTCTCCTTCATCAACGCCGTGCAGTAGGGCATCAATTTCTTCCTGAGTCAGTAGATCATGTACGGCCATGATTTATTGCATGATGAAATTGGTGAAGTAAACCCCATCAACGGCATTCTTTTCCTTGATCTGTTTTTTGAGGATGGCGTCAATTTCTGCTTTGATTTTTACTTGCAAGGCCATTTTTCCTTCTATGGATTTCAGTGTCAGCGGATCTTGCGAAGCCAGTAATAACAGAAGATTATTGCGGATCATTGGCTTATGCTTTTTTATCGCCTCGCCTATGGCCGCATCAGATACCATTACCGTGATACTGACCTGAATAATTCGTACTTCCGGGTTGTTTCTGTAGGTAACAGTAAAGGGATCCAGTGGTTCATAAGTGGGCGCGTGGGCTTCTTCTCCTTCAGTTTTTTCACCTTTCTTGTGTTTTTTCTTGTCTTTTTTGTGGTCGCCTTCTTCTTCGCCAGTGTCTTCCTCACCGCCTGCCTCTGTGGATTCTTCGGCGGCGGGCGGAGTTTCTGTTTTAGGAGGAAATATCCCTAAAAAATACAGTGAGGTAAATACCAGGATCAGAGTAACCAGAATGGTACCGACGATGATCAGTAACATTTTTTTCATCGGTGATTCTGCTTCCGGTTCCATCATCCCCAGATCGAGTTTGTCTTTTTCAGCCATCGTGGTGTTTTATTGATTCTGTCGGGCGCAATGCCAGGAAGCTTGCTGGGTGGATCCAGAACTCATGCGCTGTGTGTACATCGCCTGAGTTCTGGTTTGGGTGCGGTTTGAAGAACCGGGTATTCCGTGGGTGGTCAGGGTGAGCCTGGGTCGTGTCAGGCGGCCTTGCCTCCAGCACCGCCGGGTTTTGCAACACGGGTGCAACCGTGGATTTTTCTAACGCCTGCCTTGTGGCAAGATAATGAGGTTTGTCATTCAATTCAACCCTGATTTGACGAAATCCTTGGGAATGGCGCGTTGCCCGCCCGTTGCACTCCATGGGTGTTCTTGTTTACTTCCACCGACTTTAGAGAAAAAAATGACCGATTTAAGCCTGCAAGTTGCCAACGCCATCGTCGATGGTGCCCTGTTAAAAGCCCGTAATTCCGGACTGGCCCCGCTGTGTGTGGTGGTTCTGGATGCCGGAGGACATCTCAGAACCGCCCAAAGGGAGGACGGTGCCTCGTTCATGCGGTTTTCCATCGCCCTGGCTAAGGCTTCCGGTGCTGTGGGCATGGGGGTCGCTTCGCGTGAACTGGGCAAAATGGCGCGGGAACGCCCGCATTTCATGAATGCCCTGGGTGACATCGCTGGCGGACGGCTGATGCCAGTTCCGGGCGGGGTTTTGATTCGGGATGCCGACGGCAACATTCTGGGGGCGGTGGGTATCAGTGGCGATCTGTCGGATCTGGATGAGAGTTGCGCCGTGGCCGGAATCGAAACGGTTGGTCTGGTGGCCGATTGCGGCAAGCGTTGATGTGGCCGGGATCAAATCCGCATCAGTATGGCCGCTTTTTGCAGGGTTTTGAAAATCCCCCAACCTAGGGGAATCAGCACGCCCGAGTAGGCCAGCACCAGGTGCAGGCTTGTCCACGCGGATTGACTGGGGTTTGGTTTAAACCCCTTCGGCTCGGGCTTCGGCTTCGGATTCTTCTGCATAGTCATCGTGTTCTGGTGTTGTTAAGGGTGACTCCTGTTCAGGTGGCGGCATGAAAAACCGCTCTGCAACGGGTCGGACGGCCGCGTTGCAGAGCAATCCCGCCCCCAGCAGACCGGCCAGTGCATACATGGTGAAGTGATAAGCCTCCGCAGGTGCTCCGCCCAGCCCGAGTTGAAATTCTCTCAGATAATTCACCAGAACCGGGCCCAGTATGCCAGCGGCAGACCAGGCGGTCAGTAGGCGGCCATGAATGGCACCCACATAATTTGTGCCGAAGCAGTCAGCCAGATAGGCAGGTATGGTGGCGAAGCCGCCCCCATACAGGCTGACGATAACGCAGAAGGTCGTTACGAACAGGGCAACTGAACCCAAACTGGCGATAGTCGGTGCCAGGGAATAGAGGATTATCCCGGTGACGAAAAAAACCATGAAGGTGGCTTTGCGGCCCAAGGCATCCGAGAGGGATGCCCAGCCCAGTCGTCCGGCAATATTGAAAAGGCTTAACAGCCCGGCAAACCCGGCTCCTATGCTGGCTACGGTTTGCTTCTGGCTGGCATCCAACGCGGTGAACGGTATGTCCAGGCCGAGCAGTCGGCCACCAAAAATTTCCTGCAACAGCGGAGATGCCATGCCGAGTACGCCGATCCCCGCGCTCACATTGAGGCATAACACCCACCACAGCAGCCAGAATTGCGGTGTTTTGTGGGCATCGTTCAG
>JBPCSC010000160.1:0-8443 GCA_051007495.1 Methylococcaceae bacterium
GCCGCATCCGCCGGAACCGCCACCGCCGCCACCTGGCTCAAAGCCTCCTGCGCCCCCGCCACCGCCGCCGCCGGCGACTCATTCGCCGCCAGACCCGACACCAGCGATTGCTGCAAATTGGCCGCCTGGTCAGCATTCAAACCATTAGTCAACTGCGCCACCGCCGCCTGCGCCGCCTCACCCCCTTGAGCCAGGGCCGTCAGCAGATCAGGAGCAGGTGCGGATGAAGAGGGAGAGGTTTCGGTGGTCATGGTGGTAGGTGTTCAGGTTTATTTTGGAGGGGGTAGATAAGCGGCAAGTCAATGTAAAAATAAAGCTTTGAATTCTTATATTCAATCATCAAAGTAGATGAAGTTTGATTCGACGCACCTTTTACTGTGTTAAGAGCCGGTAATACCCGAATTTTCTTGATCACCCGTGCGTCACTGTAGGCTCCGTGCCTTTGCGGTCTCTTTTTTGTTATGCTTTGCCCCCCTTCACACAGGCCATCACGGAATACCAACCGTAGAGTGTCTGCATTTTTTATCACGAGATTGAATTCGAATATGGCTCAATACATCTACACCATGAATCGGGTGGGCAAACTTGTGCCGCCCAAACGCGAAATCCTCAGGGATATCTCGCTGTCTTTCTACCCTGGTGCCAAAATTGGCGTACTAGGTCTTAACGGTTCCGGTAAATCCACTCTGCTGCGCATCATGGCCGGGGTTGACCTGGAATTTAACGGTGAGGCCAGGCCGCAAACCGGTATCAAAATCGGCTATCTGCCCCAGGAACCGCATCTTGATCCGGCAAAGACGGTCAGGGGCAATGTGGAAGAAGCCCTTTCGCATGTCACCGAAGCCTTGACCCGGCTTGACCAGGTGTACGCGGCTTATGCCGATCCCGATGCCGACTTCGACGCTTTGGCCGCAGAACAGGCCAAGCTGGAATCCATCATTCAGGCCAGCGACGGGCATAACCTGGAACGCACCCTGAACGTGGCTGCCGACGCGCTGCGCCTGCCAGACTGGGATGCCGATGTCACCCGCCTGTCGGGTGGTGAGCGGCGTCGGGTCGCGCTGTGTCGCTTGCTGTTGTCTTGCCCCGATATGCTGTTGCTGGACGAACCGACCAACCACCTGGACGCTGAATCGGTGGGCTGGCTGGAACGCTTTCTCCATGATTTTTCCGGTACGGTCATCGCTGTCACCCATGACCGCTACTTTCTCGACAATGTAGCCGGCTGGATTCTGGAACTGGATAGAGGCCACGGCATCCCCTGGGAGGGCAATTATTCGACCTGGCTGGAACAAAAGGAAAAACGATTAGAAATTGAAGAAAAGCAGGAATCGGCGCGACTCAAAGCCATGAAAGCTGAATTGGAGTGGGTGCGTACCAATCCCAAGGGCCGCCACGCAAAAAATAAAGCCCGTTTGCAGCGGTTTGATGAGTTGTCTGCGGTTGAAACTCTAAAGCGTAACGAAACCAAGGAAATTTACATTCCGCCCGGCCCACGCTTAGGTGATGTGGTGGTGGAAGCCGAAGGCATCCGCAAAGGTTTTGGTGATCGTTTATTGATCGACGACCTGAGTTTCCGGCTACCCCCCGGTGGGATCGTCGGCATTATCGGGCCTAATGGTGCCGGTAAAACCACGTTGTTCCGCATGATGGCCGGACTCGAACCGCCCGATACCGGTACGATCCGGATTGGCGAGACGGTCAGGATTGCCCACGTAGATCAAACCCGTGACCACCTCAATGACGACAAAACGGTGTGGGAGGAAATATCGGATGGATTGGATATGGTGACCGTAGGCACATACCAAACCCCATCACGCGCTTATTGCGGGCGGTTTAATTTTAAGGGGTCGGATCAGCAAAAAAGGATAGGCGATCTGTCTGGTGGTGAACGCAACCGCGTCCATCTGGCTAAATTGCTAAAAGCCGGCGGCAACGTACTGTTGCTTGACGAACCTACCAACGACCTGGATGTGGAAACCTTGCGGGCACTGGAAGAAGCCTTGCTGGACTTCCCCGGTTGTGCGGTGGTGATCTCGCATGATCGGTGGTTTCTGGATCGTATTGCCACTCACATACTGGCCTTTGAAGGGGACAGCAAAGTGGAGTGGTTTGAGGGTAATTACGCAGATTACGAAGCCGACAGAAAACGCCGCCTGGGTGATGAAGCCGATAACCCACACCGGTTACGCTACAAACCGCTGTCGGGTTGACAGGCATCGAGGTTTTGACAGGGAAGCCGGAATGTATTTATCCCGAAGCCCGTTCAACCTGGGTGCGAATGAATTCGCACCCAGGGCACAGTAATGTCTTTATCCATGGCGGCCACCCATGCAAGGGATGCAGGTGCTTTTATTCATTCGTGCGCAACAATTTGCGCCTCAACCTGCTGACAAGTGACCGGCACTACAGTACAATGCCCGGCTTTACGGAGAGGTGTCCGAGTGGCTTAAGGAGCACGCCTGGAAAGTGTGTATATGGGAAACCGTATCGAGGGTTCGAATCCCTCTCTCTCCGCCAGAACATTAAAAAACCCGCTTAGGCGGGTTTTTTTGTGGCTTGATTTTGCTTCTAGCCGTTCAAAGCCTGGCGAAGTTCCGGGTGGACGAACTCATACCCTTCGGCCAGTATCCGTTCCGGCCTGACTTTCTGCCCCCCCAGCAATAATTCCGCTCGCGCTCCCAGCATCCACCTGAGCAATACCGCAGGAACCCGAAACACGGCGGGTCGGCGCACGGCTTTGGCCAAAGCCTGGGTGAATTCCTGATTGGTGACGGGAACTGGTGCGGTCAGGTTGTAAATGCCCCGCATCTCGGGCCTGTCCAGCAAATACGCGATGATGCCTGTTTCATCGTCCAGGTGTATCCAGCTCATCCATTGCTGGCCATCGCCTATGGGTCCGCCCAATCCCAGACGAAACGGCCACAGCATACGGCCCAACATACCGCCCGAAGAATGCAACACCAGACCGGTACGCAGCACACACACCCGGGTTTCAGGGCTTTCAGCGGTGAGGGCTGCTTGTTCCCAGGCCGCACATAAATCGGCTCCGAAATCCTGGCCTGCCGGGCTGTGTTCGTTTAGGGGTTGGTCGCCGGTGTTACCGTAATAGCCTATCGCTGAACCGCTGATCAACACCTTGGGCGGCTGTATGGCCGCCTGCATTTTGGCCACCAGGGTTTCAGTCAGCCTGATTCGACTGTCCCACAGCACTTGTCGTCGACTGGCCGTCCAGGCGGCATCAATGATGGGTGCGCCCGCCAGATTGATGACGGCATCAAACGTGGCGGTCTCTGACCATTCGTCCAGAGATCTCCAGGCTGTGACTTCAGAACCCAGGCGTGTGGCTACGGTGCCGGGATGGCGACTGAGGACGGTGAGTTGATGCCCCTCGGCCAGCAGACGTGAACTAAGGGCACGGCCTATGAAGCCCGTGCCACCGGTGATGAGTATGTGCATGATGGGTGCTCTTGAGTCGAATGAAACCCACACGTCCCTGTGCAGGCCGTCCAAATAACCGTTACGTTATTGCCTGGCGGCAAAAACCCGGACAGGAGTCGTCGTTTGCTGGAGTACAAAACTCACAGGATAACGTCGGTCAATACCGCTACAGGCGGTATCAAACACGGCGGTTTTGCTGGCTCCGCCGAATTGCAGGTAAACGGTTTGAGCCGCGAGTATCCAGGGTAAAGTCAGGCTCATGCGTTCCGTTGGAACCACCGCGCCGACTTGCGCCAGGCAAGGTGGAGCAGTGGATGCGTCGCGGCCCAAGGCCAATCCGTCTTCCAGGTTTGGGCTGTCTGGAAACAGCGAGGCGGTGTGGCCGTCATCACCCATGCCCAGAATGAGGGCCGCAAACGGCAGGGGGATTTCCCTGAACTGTTCGGCCAGACTGGCCTCGGCGGCCCTGGCCGTTGCGGCTCCTGTGTACAGCGGTATAAAGCGGGCACAAGCCGCCTGATCCTGTAGCAAATGGGTTTTAACCAAAGCCGCATTGCTGGCGGGGTCGGTTTCAGGTACCCAGCGTTCATCGACCAAAGTGACGATGACACGGCTCCAGTCCAGATTTTCTTTCCTTAGGGCTTCAAACACCGGAACGGGCGAACGTCCGCCCGAAACCGCCAGACTGACCTCTGCGCGATCGCTCAAATGTGTGCGTAAATCCATAGCCACCGCCTGAGCCAAAGCCGGTGCGAGGCTGGAATTGTCGTCGAACCAACGAATGTCGGGTGTCATGGTTTAGTCCTCTTCATGCCAGCGGAATCCATCCTGCAACAGCAAGGCGGAAGAAGCCGATGGTCCCCAGGTGCCGGCCGTGTATTGTTTCGGCCCGCTGCGGTCGCTTTCCCAGGTATCCAGTATCGGTTCTACCCAGCGCCAGGCCTGCTCCAGTTCATCTTGTCGTACGAACAAAGCCTGGTTGCCACGAATGATGTCCAGCAGCAAACGTTCATAGGCTTCTTCACGGCGAACCTTAAAGTGGGCCGCAAAGTCCAGATCCAGATAAACCTGCTGCATTTCCATTTTGTCGCCCGGCGTTTTCACATAAAAATACAAACGGATGTATTCGTTGGGTTGCAGACGTATCTCCAGTTTGCACGGCGTGGGGCTTGCTCCGGCACTAAGAGGGAAGATTTGATGCGGCACTTCGTGAAAGTTGATGACGATTTCAGCCACCCGATCCGGCAATCGTTTACCGGTACGCAGATAGAAAGGCACGCCCGCCCAACGCCAGTTGGCGATTTCTGCCTTGATGGCGACGAAGGTTTCGGTGCGACTGTCGGGCGGTATGCCGTGTTCATCCAGATAACCCACCACCGGTTGACCGCCTATCGCGCCCGAACGGTACTGGCCGCGCACCGTTTTGCTCATCACGTCTTCACGGGCAAAGGGAACCAGGCACTGCAAAACCTTGATTTTTTCATCCCGCACCGCCTCTGAATCCAGACTGGCAGGTGGCTCCATGGCTACGAAACACAAGAGTTGCAGCAGGTGGTTTTGTACCATGTCACGCAGCGCACCAGTGCCTTCGTAAAACCCACCCCGAGTACCTATACCCACTTCCTCGGCTATGGTGATTTGCACGTTGCTGATCCACATCCTGCGCCACAGAGGTTCAAACAGGGCATTACCAAACCGGAGAGCCATAAGGTTTTGAACGGATTCCTTACCCAGGTAATGGTCGATACGGTAGGTTTGCTTTTCCTGATAATGCCGACCGACATCGGCAGTAATGGCATTGCTGGAAGCCAGGTCATACCCTAATGGTTTTTCCAGCACGACCCGGCAGTTTGAGCTATTCAGCCCTTGAGCAGCCAAATGAGTACAGATAGTGGCAAACAATGAAGGTGCCACCGACAAAAAGAATATGTTGGTTTCAGCCGGACTGGCTTCGAGTGCCTCTTTCAGAATGGCATATTCTGCCGGGTTTTCTGCATCAATCTTGTAATAGGTAAGAATGCCACAGAAATTGGCCCATAAAGCCTCGTTCCAGTCGGCGGCCGGGAGAAACTCCCTGGCTTTTTCAGTCACCATTTCCAGATACTGCTGACGGGTATAATCCTGTCGGCCCAGGCTGATGAAATTGGGTTTTCCCGGTAATTGTGCGTTTCTGTAGCACTGATACATGGCGGGCAACAATTTGCGGGTGACCAAATCGCCAGAGCCACCAAAGAAAACCAGATTGAAGGATTCAGGAAAAGGGTGTTGACTCACAGTATTAACCTCGTGTGTTCGGATGGTAGTAAAGAATGATAGTGGGGTAGAAAAGACGCCAGAAATCCAGATTCAATCAGGCAGGGTGCGAATGGTACTCTCCGCAGCGGATGGCTGTCCAACCGCTACCGGATGCACCGCGTACCCCTCAATGCCTGCACACCGATTCCAGTCCGGTGATCGCCCGGGTGAGTTCATCCTCCAGATGATTGAGCAGATCACTCAACCCATGGTACTCGCCGGACTTAAAGGCCGCATCCACAGAAACCGCCACTCGGTACAAGGCGATCAGCCCCAGGGTGGCGGCCAGTCCTTTCAGTGTATGGGCGATGCGCTGGGCATCTGTGTAGAAGTTTTGTTCCAGCAATTCACGGATGCGGGTGACATCGGTTGCATTTTCAAACATGAACAATTCCAGCATCTGACGGTACAGTTCCTCATCGTCATCCAGACCGGCCATAGCGGTGCGCGCATCCAGCCATTCGCTGTCTCCTTCGGCGGCCCCGACTTTAGCCAGCAAGGATAAAGCCGTGAGGGAGGCGGGGGCAGCATCAACCGTCGTGTGTTTGGGCGTGGGCGAACGAGATATGTCGCCGGCTATTCGGTTACGGTGGGCCCGCACCAAACGGGTGATGGTACGCACCATCTGGGTGGCGTTGATGGGTTTGGTCAGATGCTCATTCATGCCACTGGCATAACACCGTTGTTGTTCTTCCTGCAGGGCATGAGCCGTAGTGGCGATAATGGGGATTTCAGTCAACAGCAGTTGTTGGCGAATGACCATGGTCGCGGTATGTCCGTCCATTACCGGCATTTGTATGTCCATCAATACCACGTCAAACTGATATTCACCCTCAACCGCCAGTAAATCAACCGCCAGTCTGCCATTATTGACTACGGTCACGGATGCCCCCTGATTTTGCAGCAAGGATTTAGCAACCAACTGATTGATGGGATTATCTTCCACCAGCAAAACCCGGTATCCATCCAGACGCGGCGTGCTCAAATTCATGTCCTCACCGGAAACCTCCTCTGCAGAATGGCTGGCATCAAAGGCCTTGAGCGGCAGTGTAAAACTGAACCGGCTTCCGGTTCCATAACTACTTTCCACGGTAATGGCACTGCCTCCCATTAAACGCACCAGATCGCTGGAGATGGTTAATCCCAATCCGGTTCCACCATACTGACGGCTGTTGGAAGTATCGACCTGCGTAAACGGCTGAAATAGTTTGGCCTGATCTTCAGAAGCGATCCCTATCCCGGTATCGCTCACTGACCAGGTAATATCGTAATTATCCTCGTTTTGCTTGTTGAAGGATATGTCCAGCCTGATTTCGCCCCTGTCGGTAAATTTAATGGCATTGCCCACAAGATTAATCAGAACCTGGCGGATTCTCTGGCTGTCTCCGCTGAGTATTTCCGGTGTTTCCGGTGAGATGTTCAGATTCATGCATAACCCTTTTGATTCAGCTCTGAGACTGGTAAGGGTGAATACATCCCGGGTCAGTTCGCGCATATTGAACGGTGCAGAGCGTAACTGCATGGCACCGGCTTCAAGCTTTGAAAAATCAAGTATATCGTTGATGATTTCCAGCAAGGCCAGGCCAGAGTAATGAATCTTGTCGAGATAATCCTGCATGATGCTGACACAACCGGATTCCCTGGCCAGTTGGCTCAACCCGATAATGCCGTTCATTGGAGTTCTGATTTCATGGCTCATATTGGCCAGAAAACGGCTTTTTGTGTGGTTGGCGACTTCTGCTGCTTCCTTGGCGCGCCCCAGTTCCAGATACTTTTCTTCCAGATCACGATTGCTTTTTGCCAGTTGGTCTTCCCGCTCCCGGATAAATTGCTGCATGATATTGATGTGGGTGGCAATATAATCCAGTTCGTCTGTGTCCCTGATGGTCATGAACTGATCATAGTGACCGCGAGTGATGCGCTCCAGTGCTTCGCCTGTCCGCTTGATTTTCTGGGTTAACCGACGCTCCAGAAAACTTCGCGCCCTCTGGAATACCAACAGGGCCGTCACGGAATAAACCCAAAGAATGATACCCAGTGCCATGTTGCGGGTTTCAATAAAAGCGATGCGTTCAAATCGGCTATGCACCACCCAGTATTCGGACGATTGGGTATAGGTATCTGAAACCGGCATTGACGAGTATACCTCCAGGATGGAACCATCCCGCTCAATCAGCATTGATTCGGTGTCAAGACGGGATAATACCCCGGCCGGCAGAGGCGGCGAATCAGCGAAGAACTTCAGAGCGGTCATCGCATTAACCCGATACAGGTCAATCTGTTTCAGATAGGCATTGCCCCTGGTAATGCGACGAAACAGCCCGTCAAAAATATAATCGGACAAAACCGGGCCATGGATGGCAGAGACATATTTTTTGAAGTCCATGGCAACTTCCAGAATATAATCGGTTCCCGGCGGGGCGTAATAGGCGTATTTCTTTATTACATTGGTATGGGTAGAGATATTGATGCGGTCTATTATTTTCTTTTTGTTTTGATAAACATCATGCAGCAGATGTTCAAGATCACTCGAAATGGCACTGAGGCGGAAGTCAAGATCGGGCGCATAATTGGTGGCCTGGACGACGGTGTCGGCATCAATCAAATAAACATCATTAACGTGCAGGGTTTCAGCCAGTTGGTTGAGTTCATCCACACGGTAGGCGCGTAAGGGTTTGCCTTTTTTGGAGACCACCTCAGCCAGGCG
>JBPCSC010000161.1:0-1754 GCA_051007495.1 Methylococcaceae bacterium
GGTAGAAGCCGCTACGCAATGCACAAACGGGCCGCCCCGGGTAGGTGTCGGGGTAGTAATTCCGCCTGAAGGCGGGACTACGAGCCTTTTAATTCCGCCTAAAGGCGGGACTACGAACCTTAATTCCGCCTGAAGGCGGTACTACGAACCCGCCTTGCGCGGGTCTGCTGTTAAAAGCTCAGGAATCACGGTGAATCTTGCTGGCCAAGGGGCCGTCCTGGCCTATGTATTTGGCATCGTTGCGTTTGTAGTATGGGCGGCTGGTGGGGCTGGATAAAGGCTCAAAACTTAAAGCGCAAATCCGCATACCGGCACGCAAGGCCAGCGGAATCGGGCCTATGTTGACAAATTCCAGTGTGATGCGGCCTTGCCAGCCGGGGTCTATCGTGTGCGCTGTGACGTGTACCAACAAACCCAGCCGACCCAAGCTGCTGCGCCCATCCAGCCAGCCTACGATGTCGTCAGGCAGATAAATTTTTTCTTCGGTAACGCCTAAAGCCAGTTCACCCGGATGCAGGTAAAACGGGGTGTCGTCTGCCTGAATGATGCACTCCATGGCTTGGTCGGACATTTGATGGAGGTTGTCTCGCCCACCCACGTCGATAAAAGGCAGGCTTATGTGGCGGAATATTCTAAATTCCCGGCCCAATGTCAGATCCACAGACATGGAGCCTAGCTGTTCGGCAGAAATGGCCGGGTCTATCCTGATCCTGCCGGAAGCCAGGCATTTTTCGATATCGACATCCGACAGTTTCACAGGCTGGCCTCCATCGGGTTGCGGGTATCAGGCGTCAGGGTCAAATAAGTCATGCTTGATGGTTTTGCGGTTGGCTATCAGTTCTTCAATGGTGGGTTCGTCATTCATCGCCCGCTGGATGGCCAGACGCGTGGCTTCGTAGTTGGTGCGGTAGAGGTCTTTTTCATCCAGATTAGGATCGGTGGCGCATTGGGGGTCTATCCAGATCAAGCTGATGATGCAGAGGTTATTGGCTTGGTCACGGGGGATGTCGTGGTCTATGACGCAGTCCAGCACGGCATCGGCGGTGGCCGATTGCACCACCCCACCAAACAGGTTGATGTAAGCCGACGTTTTCATGGTGACTTTGGGCACCATGAGTGTGGCCGGTCTGACCATCTGATTGCAGGCTCTGATGGCAAACATACGGGTGTGTCCGGCGGTTTGGCCCATCATATTGGCAAAGGCCGCCCCTACAGGGCCATGCACATCGCCAATCAGTATTTCAGGCATGGCATCGGTAAACTGACCTTCTGCGGCTAGCACGGTAGCCTCGCCGGTTTTGAATAAAATCATGGCGGAATCTCCTAAGGGGTTTGAGTTCGGGAGGGCATATCGGGTGAGTTTAACGCCGGGATTATCAAACTCTGACCCGCCTCAAAGCAAGATGAGATTGTAGTTCTATGGGTGTTCGATGCCTGAACGTGCCTGCAATGCGGCTATATCCAGCAACTCGATGTGGCCACGCCCCAGACGAACCCAGAGCCGTGTTGCTGATTCAGAACGGGAGCGGGTTGGATAGAACGCTTATGGTGAGCGGCCTGTTCGCTTGATTTTCAGGCGGGTTCAGTGACCGAGTCATCGGATTGGGGTTTTTGGTCGATTTCGATCAGGCGTTGGTAGCCGTCTATGTGCAGCTTTATGGTGAGGTCGGCTTCAGGCAGCACACCCAGGCCACGCTCCGGCCATTCAATGAAGCTTATGGCATCGGCGGTTAGATAGTCGCTGATTCCCAGGC
>JBPCSC010000162.1:0-1540 GCA_051007495.1 Methylococcaceae bacterium
GCCGTTGCAGACCATCCGAAGACGGCGGCTGACTCGAATTTCGACTGGTCTTTTTAACTGTGCGCTCGACCTCATCCAGCCGTCGTTCCAACGCCTCCAGCAAATCAAACAGCCGCAAAATCAGCGCATCCTTTTCGGCATGGCTCATCGTATTCAATTCAGATTGGCTGGGTATTTTGCTGATTTGTAACTACTCACCCCCCCGCAAAAACGATGCGGAGGGTCTGAAAAGGATTGATCGACTGTAGCTGGTTGGTTTTCCAGACGGACCGAAGGATGCAAAAGTGTTCAGCACCGCCGAAGGCGCGAAAACCACCGGCGACTTTCAGCTTGACCTTAACTGGTCGCACCAGGCGTTCGGCCAGGTTGTTGTCGAACGGGACCTGGAAATCGGTTAAAAACCGCCACACGTCTGCCTTGAAATCACGCAGACGCCGCAGCAGATTGGTTGCCGGTTCTTGTTTCTGTCTGCCTTTACGCCCCGCTTCCCTGCTTTGTTCGGGAAAGACCATCAGGCCTCGGGCAACCCACTCGTCGTATTGCTTGAGTAAAGTGCTGGCCGTTGCGGCCTCGACTTCGGTGCGGCCTTCGGCCCGGGCCGCCTCCACCGCCTTTTTTCCCGCCACCAGGATTTCTCGCAGGCGTGTCGGCCAATGGTGGCCGCCGGTCGCTTCTTCAAAATAGCGCAGTTCGCGCAGAATGTGCGCGTTGCACAGGGCATGGGTCACGGCTTCGAAACAGTAGTACGGCTTCCAGTGGTCGTGCACCGCATAGCCCGTGAAGCGGGGCAGGATGTTGGCCGAGGTCATGGCTTCCAGACCTCGTTTCGCGTGAACCGTGTAGAAGGCGAGCAGGGGGGTTCCCGCCACATGCAACCACTGGGTCTTGCCCTGGATACGCACACCACTCTCGTCGAAATGCACCACCTCCGCCACGGTCAACGCCTCCCGCGTGGCCTCATAGACAGGGCGCAAGGCCTCTGCCGCCTGCCCGATCCACTTCTGAATCGACCCGTCCGAAGGCTGTACGCCGTATTGATCCCCCAGAATTTCCGCCGTCCGCGTCAATGACACGAAGTGCCCATTGACCAAGCCCACCGCATACGCTTTCAAGCGCGAACCGTAGCTCACATAGGGTGTCACGCCTAATGGGAAGTCGCCCCGATGTCGGCAGCCGCATTCACAAACCACCTTCACCTGTCGGTATTCCGTTACGAACGCCTGGGGTTCAGGTATTTCAATCTGCTGTCGACGCTCGCCTTCAACACCCACTTGATCCGCCAGTGCCAGGCCACACGAGCACAAGCCCTGGGGCCGCAACTCCACCACCGCATCCGGCGTCTCAGTCCAGGCCCGGGTAGTCCCCGCATGCCCCGGCTGGCCGCCCTTCGGCTTGGCTCCTTTCTCGCGTGGCTCGGCCGCCTGCCGTTGCAGACCATCCGAAGACGGCGGCTGACTCGAATTTCGACTGGTCTTTTTAACTGTGCGCTCGACCTCATCCAGCCGTCGTTCCAACGCCTCCAGCAAATCAAACAGCCGCA
>JBPCSC010000163.1:0-1799 GCA_051007495.1 Methylococcaceae bacterium
GGCATTGGCGGCCGGCATGAGTGACTTCGCCACCAAACCCTTAAAAATCAAACAATTGATTACCCTGATACATGAGCGGGTCAATGCGGAGCGCGAAGCCACTAAACCACCGGCGGTTTAACAGGCTGGAATTATCCACAATAACTGTGCATTAACCTGTGGATAAGTCCGTGGAAAACCCCTGCATCTGGCTTGTCACGCGGGTTTTTCCGACCTGTCCAAGGCTTGACCAGTTGCGGGGATTCGCCTTCCCTGCCACTGGCCAGACTGAGAAATAAAAACACTTTCACCCACTCATTGTTTCAGATATGGCTTAAATTGAGCCTTTTTCACCACAATGACCAAAATATACGCACATAAAGCCTGTTTCTTTTCCACATGGCTTTTTCCATTATTTTATGCCGTCCGACAGTGGATTTTGGCCAAGGTCTGAAATGAGATGTCAAGTGTCACTTGTGGACATCTTCAGTTGAAGCTCAACACCACCAACAAACCCAAGCCAATCAAACTGATTTGCTGTACGGCGGCCCGGGCCGTGGTGCGTTGATGCAAGCTGGGAATCAAATCGGCTACGGCCACATAGATAAAACTGGAAGCGGCCAGAGCCAGTATGTAGGGCTGTCCGTCACGAAAGGTGTCAAAACTGAAATAGGCCAACACGCCTCCCACCACAGTCGCCAGACTGGAAACCAGGTTGTACATCAAGGCCTTGGCGCGTCCGTAGCCGCTTTGCAGCAATATGGCAAAATCTCCAACCTCCTGTGGAATTTCATGGGCAAATACGGCCATCCCGGTCATGATGCCCAAGTCGACATCGGTCAAAAAAGCGGCGGCGATTAATATGCCGTCGACAAAATTATGGATGACATCGCCTAAAACGATTAGCGTTCCGGCCGGTTGATGAAAATGGGTTTCGGAGTGGGTGGCGCAGTTACCGGTGTGGCAATGTCGCCATAATAGTAACTTTTCAAGCAGGAAAAACAGCAGAATGCCCGCCAAGACGGTGGCAAACAGACGGTGGCGGCCTTCCATGCCCAGCGAGGCCATTGCTTCAGGAAGCAAATCGAGAAAGGCAACACCCAGCAAAGCACCCAAGGCAAAACTCACACAGTGAGGTAAAACCCGGCCTTGGTAGCGGGTGGGAATCAGCAAAAACAGAGACGCGGCCACTACGCTTAAAAAACCACCAACCAAGGTGAAGAGAATGATCCAGAGGAGTAGGCTCATGTGGGGCAAATAATGTTATGTTATAGCATTATGCAGGAAGCGAACAGGTTTGATGGGAGGAACGATCAAAAACCCCGCACAA
Source organism: Methylococcaceae bacterium (assembly GCA_051007495.1). Taxonomy (GTDB): domain Bacteria; phylum Pseudomonadota; class Gammaproteobacteria; order Methylococcales; family Methylococcaceae; genus CAIVXW01. The sequence goes on from JBPCSC010000163.1 coordinate 1,310, forward strand.
AAATGCCCCGGACAATCGCCGAACAACCGACCTACCGCTAAGCCCCCCAAACCCCTATGCTCATACCGTCCTTAAGTTTATCTTTCTGCCAGATTCGTTCTTCCCAGGTGGATTGGGGTCGGCTATCAAATACAATCAAATGCGCCTCATCTGCGCCACAGCGTAAGGCATATTCCCGGGTTTGTTCCAAACCCGGTTCCAATATGGCGTTCAATAATCCGCGCTGTAGTTTTAATTCCAGTACTATGCGCTGCACTGGGCCGTAATAGCCTAACTCTTCATCCAGTGGCCATTGAATATACAAATCCGTGCGCTTTTTGCCCAAGCCATATTCCCGGTCTATACGGCCACCGCCATTGACTATTCTTTGCAGAAAAGCCTGCAATAATAACTGCGGCCCGGCTTCCTTATACTCGAAATTTTTCAGCCAACTGTCAGAATGTTCACGGTAAAACTGCTGAAAAGCGGCTAATAATTTGGGTATGTCCAG
>JBPCSC010000164.1:0-1195 GCA_051007495.1 Methylococcaceae bacterium
CATCAGAACAGCGTTTGAGGAATAACATACCAAAGATGTATTCCTTGAACTCGGAGGCATCCATTTTGCCGCGTAATATGTCGGCGGCTTTGAAAAGGTGGTTTTCCAGTTGTGGTAAGGTTAAGGGCATAAACTGTTTTATTATGGTTTGTCTTGATACGCAAGCGGCAAAGGCCCGCGTTTGGTGGTTTCATCATGCCCGCAATACGGGCAGATACTCATGCTGCATTTATCTTTGAAGTAGCCCGGAGATAATCTTGCTGTATTCAGCACGATATTCCTCCCTTGTGACTATTGGTTATTTACTGCGGTATTAAGTTTTATCAGTTTTTATTAAACGGGCAGGTTTTATTCTAGCCAGTCGGGGTTGCATTGGGTAGTGGCCTGACAAAATCAGGGGATAGGCCGTTTCCGGTTTCATGCGACATAAGCTGTCGTATGGGGCGGGTAAACAGGTGGTCTGGTTTTTTTTAACTCACAGCAGGTTATTTATATGCAATTCGAATGCGGTTTTGGTCAGGATCAGGGTAGGCGGGATGAACAGCAGGATAGTTTTTGGGTGTCCACGGGAGATGAACCATTCTGGCACGGGCAGCCCGGTGTGCTTGCCCTGGTTGCGGATGGTATGGGTGGGTGTGCGGATGGGGCAGCCGCCAGTCGGCTGGCTGTCCAGGCATTCGTTAAGACGTTTGGCGAGGTATTTGAGCCTAAGCTGCCTGAAGCCACTACTCCGGAACAGGCTCTGGAACTGGCATTGAGCGCGGCTAATGGGGCGGTGTATGAGCATTCCGTGATGATCGGTGAAGAACAGAATTGCGGCACAACATTATTGGCCTGTTTGATTTACGCGGATGTTTTGCGCTGGGTGTCGGTGGGGGATAGCCGCTTGTATCACTTCAGAAACGGCGAACTGGTGCAGTTGAGCCAGGATCACAACAGTAGCCGCCACTGCCTGACCAGTTATGTGGGTGGGTGGAGAATCAGCAACATCGATAAAAGCCCGGCCATGTTCCGTGTGCTGCCGGGTGATCGGGTGTTGCTGTGCAGCGATGGTTTGTATGGGTTTATGGATGAGTTTTACATGGCGGCTTCGTTGAACGAGGCACCACAATCTGCGGTTGATGGTTTGATCGGTGAGATCGGCCGGCTTAATCATATACACCAGGATAATGTGACTGTGGTGGTGATCAAGAAT
>JBPCSC010000165.1:0-1177 GCA_051007495.1 Methylococcaceae bacterium
AGCCCGTTGAAAATCATGTCAGGTTTGAGTTATGGATTCCGGTTTGAATATCATCGTGGTGGAAGATCACGACGACTTGCGGGAAATCACGATTGAGGCACTTTGCGTCCTGAACCATCGGGTAAAGGGCGTAGCCAGTGCAGAAATGCTGGATGAAGTGCTGGAAAAAAACGATACCGATATTTTGGTGCTGGATCTCAACCTGCCCGGCGAAGATGGCATCAGTCTGTCAAGGCGTATCCGGGCGGCACAACCGACCATAGGCATCATCATGGTCACGGTGCGGGAGCAAATACGGGATCGTATCGAGGGCTATGGCAGTGGTGCCGATCTCTATCTCACCAAGCCCACTTCGATAGAAGAATTGCAGGCCGCCATCAAAGCTCTGGCACGTCGGTTACCCGGGCATCCGGTTTCACCGCTCGTGCCTGACAGCGTTTCGTCAGAGAAAACAGCCCGGGGAACAGTGCTGATGGTGCGGGATTATCTCATGCAGAGGGAAGGCAAATTACCCAGACTGAACGCATTGGCCAGTCAATTCGGATTGTCTGCACGCGGCATGAATGAAGCTTTCATACAGGAATATGGACAGTCGATAAGTGCGTTTATTAATGACTACCGACTCACCCAGGCACACGCAGCCCTCATGCAGAGCGATACCCCCATGAAGCAACTGGCTGCCCGACTGGGATACTCGCACGTCAATCACTTCATCAACGCCTTCAAACGCAAATTCGGTTATTCACCGGGGAGTTTGAGGAAAAGTAAAGTACACTCAGAAAGGCCACCCAGTGCGCCAGGATAAGCTGATCCGGAAAGGCGAATACTGACAGGTGGAAGGTGAAAAGCCGAAACACCGGTGAGAGAAGTGGCACGAGGAGTCGGACAAGACCATAGTAGTGAAGAAGCAGGCGAACAAACCTAATGACAGAACTGATGAAGAATGCCAGGGTGGTGAGGAGGCTGTGGAGCGAAGGGTCTTGGCGAAGAGAAATGCCTGAAAAGCCGCCTGTGACCGGGACGCAGAGCCCGGGGGAAATGGCAAGCCACGAAAGCGGGTACACCGCAAGGTGGAGTGCTATCGCCCTTACTGGCCAATATCTACCTGCACTACAGTCTGGACTTATGGGTAGAGGCATGGCGGAAAAGACGAGCACGGGGAGAGGTGTATATAGTC
>JBPCSC010000166.1:0-4733 GCA_051007495.1 Methylococcaceae bacterium
GTTACAACCGGGGTAATGTGTTCAACCAGCTTGAACGCTTTGAAGACGCTTTAAGCGATTACGACCGGGTATTGAAAATAAACCCTGCCCATGTCGAAGCCCTGTACAACCGAGGCAATACGCTAAAAAGCATGGGTCGGCTGGAAGCGGCTTTGACGAGTTACGATCAAGCGTTGCAGCTAAGACCTGACCATGCCGAGTCTTTGTACAACAAGGGCAATACCCTCAAGGATATGAATCGATATTCAGAAGTACTGGACAATTTTGATCAAGCACTCCAATCCCGACCGGACTTCGCCGATGTTTACATCAATCGTGGCAATACCTACAAAGACCTGGGGGATTTAGCCCAGGCCGAAGCCAGTTACCGACAGGCGTTGAAACTCTGCCCGAATCACCCACTGTATCGCAGTAATCTGTTGTTCTTGTTGGCGTATTGCCCTGAACGTCAAACCCAGACCCGTTACCTGCAAGAAGCCATGCTGTGGCAACAGCACGCATTGACCGAATCCGAGCGTCAAACCGCTCAATCCCGCACCTTCAAGCCCGCTTCTGAAGCAGGGCGGCCTTTGCGTCTAGGCATACTGTCGGCGGAATTGAGTCAGCATGCCGTGGCCCATTTCCTGAACTCCTGGCTGCCTGAACTGGATAAAAACCGATACAGCCTGTACCTCTACCCCACCCGAAATTTCCTTGACGACAAAGCTATGGCGTTCAAAGCCATGGCCGATGTCTGGTGTCCGCTTGAACACTGTACTGATGCCGAAGCCGTCGAGCGCATACGCTCCGACCAAATCGACATACTCATGGAAACCAGCGGGCACACGGCCAATAATCGTCTCGGTATCGTCGCCCGGCGGGCCGCGCCCATCCAATGCCACTACATCGGCTATTTTGCCTCGACCGGATTAACCGAAATGGACTGGTTTCTGGCGGATGCAACGCTGATTCCCCCTGAACTGGATCATCAATTTGTAGAGCGGGTGTGGCGTATGCCCAGGCCCTGGTTGGCCTACCGCCCTCTTGAAGCCGCACCGGAACCGGCCTGGAAACCCTCGGAAGACGGGCGTATTTGTTTGGGCAGTTTCAACAATCTGGTGAAAGTGCGTGAGGATAGTCTGGAGGTGTGGGCCCAGGTGCTGGAAGCCCTGCCGGAAGCCTGGATTTTATTAAAAGACGGTCGGGCACTGGATGCCGCCAACCAGCGCAGAATCACCGAGGCTTTGGTGCAACGGGGTGTGGAGGCCAACCGGGTGGTGTTTGCCGGTAGAACCGCCACCTGGTCGGAACACATGGCCTTGTATGACCAGGTTGATATTGCGCTGGACACTCTGCCCTTGAACAGCGGAACGACGGCTTTCGATGCCCTGTGGATGGGTGTACCGCTCATCACTCTGGCGGGCCACCACATGGCAGGGCGCATGGGTGCTGCGATTGTCGCCGGTATCGGCCGTCCCGAGTGGATCGCCCGTGATCCTCAGGAATTCGTCAGCAAAATGGTCGCATTGGCCCGTGATGTGCCGACCCGCACGGAACTGCGCCACACACAAAGGGAGCGTATGCGTGCTAGCCCATTGTGTGATGGTGCCGGATTGGCCCGTACACTCGAAACCTGCTTTGAACGTATGTTCGATGAGTGGCATACGCGCCATGCCTGAATGTCATCCATAATCATGAGAACACCATGAACCCCTCACAAACCCCTTTCACTCAAGCCCTTGCCTGCTACAAACGTGGAGATCACCACCAAGCGATGCTTTTGTGCCGACAACATCTCGACGACGCAAACAGTGTGTATGTGCTGGGTTTAATAGCGGCCGATGCGCGGCAATACGATGAATCCATACGCCTCATGGATGCGGCCTTGAGCATACAACCGGATCATGCCGAAGCTGCCCTGGACAGAAGCCGCATTCTGACCCAGTCCAACAAGGCCAAACTTCAGTTGGGGTTGGCTTTGCATCAACAATCGGCTTTAGTAGCAGCCGCTTCGGTGTATCAGGAAATACTGGGAAGCGATCCCTATCATTTTGATGCCTTGCAACTGTTGGGTGCGTTGGCCGTGCAGCTGGAAGTGTATGACTCAGCCATACAGTTGCTGGACAGAGCTTTAGCCCTGAATTCCAACCATGCGGATGCCCACAGCAATCGAGGTATAGCCCTACAGGAACTGGGATGGCTAGCAGACGCTTTGGCCTGTTATGACCAGGCATTAAGCCTTAAATCTCACAATCCGCAGATTCATAACAACCGGGGAAATACGCTTAAGGAATTGCACAGACTGGAAGACGCACTGGCCAGTTACGATGAAGCCTTGGCCTTGTGTCCTGATTATGTCGATGCCTTGAGCAACCGGGGCAGTACACTCGCTGCCCTGAACCGGCTGGATGAAGCACTCGCCAGTTACGATCAAGCCCTGGCCATTGATCCGGCTTCCACCCGCACCGGTTACAACCGGGCTAACCTGCTCAGAGACATGAACCGATTCGACGAGGCATTGGCTGCTTATGATCAGGTGTTGCTTCTTAATCCCCAATTCGCCATGGCCTACAATAACCGAGGTTTGATTCTTCAGGATATGGGGCGACTGGAAGAAGCTTTGGCCAGTTTTGAACAGGCTTTGGCCCTGCAAGGGGTTTCCAGCTACAACGAAGGTGCTACCTGATGATACGCAAAGGCATCCATGAACACGCCATCGTCGATAGCCAGGGCATTTGTGAACTGCCGGATACGACCATCATCGAGCCAGGAGCGGTCGTTTACATCGGGGCGGCGGGGCGTATTCGCCTGGGTCAGCGGAACATCCTCTACCCCCAGGTCAGTATCCGTATCGACCAAGGCTGGCTGGAGACCGGTGATGACGTATCCTTCGGTTCTGGATGTCATATCTACGAACCGAGAGCCGGGCTGGAAATCGGCCATCATTGTCTGATAGCCGGTGGGGTCAGTATCTGTGGAGTCAAACATGGAACCATGAACGCCGAGATTCCCATGCGCCAACAAGCCGCCGAGCATTTGCCCATACGCATAGGCGATGATGTGTGGATCGGCATGGGTTCCATCATCCAGGCCGGTGTCACCATTGGAAACGGAGCCGTGATCGGAGCGGGTTCGGTGGTGACTCGGGACATACCGGCGTACGCCGTGGCCTGGGGTTCGCCTTGCCGGGTACAACGCATGCGGAAAAAAGACGGGTTTACGGCTTTATTGGGTGAAGAACCGGTACGTTTGCATCTGGGGTGCGGAAGCCGGTATATCCCTGGGTTTCTGCATATAGATGCCCAGCCGTTTCCTCATGTTGATTGGGTTAGCGATGTCGCCCAACTCGACATGATTCCAGAGTCCTGTGTAGACCTGATCTACGCCTCTCACGTACTGGAACATTTCGGTCGCTGGGAATTTCGCAGTGTGCTGAGTGAATGGCGGCGCATCCTGAAACCCGGTGGCGTGTTGCGGATCGCCGTGCCTGATTTCGCAGCCTGTGCCAAGCTGTATTACGAGAAAGGACTGGCCGACGGCTTAAATGGCTTGATCGGCTTGGTTTGTGGCGGTCAACGTAACAGTCACGATTATCACCACATGATTTTCGATGAGTCGTTTCTGACGCACGAACTGGTAGGTTTGGGGTTTCGCCAAGTGCGGCGTTGGGATTGGCGCACCACTGAACATACTGAAATAGACGACTACTCCCAATCTTATCTACCTCATCTGGATAAAGAGTCGGGAACTTTGATGAGTCTTAACCTGGAGGCAATACGATGAGTGACTGGATACCCTCAGAGAGGGATTATCTGATTGACGACCTGTGCCGCACCTATATTCGAACGGCCGCCAATGAGGCCTGGTTCAGACAATACTGGCAAGGTGTGGAAGTGTGGCAACTTCCGGAAGATCTACTCCGTTTGCAGACGGTGGTGCATCAGGTGCGTCCTCGCTGGATCATCGAGACCGGCACCAAGTTTGGTGGATCAGCCCTGTTCTTCGCGTCAATGCTCGTACTTAACGGTGAAACTCAAGGCGGGGTTTTAACTGTTGATCTGGATCTCAAACCCGAGGCCTTGCGTTGTTTTGAGCATCATCCCTTGGGGAATAAAGTACGCGCCGCTCTTGCGGGCGATGCGGCAGATTCTGCCCTGATTGCCGAGTTCTCCAGGCTGATTGCCAGCGAACCGGGGCCGGTTATGGTGTTTCTGGATGATAATCACAATGCCGATCACGTAGAGCAAGAACTGATGGGATATGCCCCTTTGGTAACAGAAGGGAGTTATCTCATCGTAGCCGATACTGTTTTTGCCGACCTGGCCGGAACGCCGGTAGGCCAGGCGACCGATAAATATCCGAACGTTGCAACATCCAATCCCCGGGTAGCCGTGGAACGGTTTCTGGCCAGTGATACGCATGATTTCAAGCGGGTCACTCCGCCTTGTCCTTATGGCCCAGGTAATTTCATGGATGGTTTTTTGAGAAAGAATCCCCATGTATCTTGATCTAAACCAAAAAACACTGCCCTTGGCAGAGGGTTGCCATCTGAGTTATCGGGTGGATGCTAAAGAGGCCGATACGACGATTATGCTGATTCACGGGGCTTTGTGTGATGCCTCAACCTTATGGCATGTCGCACCGGCGGATCAGAATCGTTTCAACATCGTGTTGCCCGATCTGCGCGGACATGGCGACTCCACAGGCGGAAATGGCTCGTGGTCGCTGGATGATCTGGCTGGTGATCTGATTGC
>JBPCSC010000167.1:0-2256 GCA_051007495.1 Methylococcaceae bacterium
CCTTGTCATTACTGACCGGCTTACCCAAAGCCCCGCTCATGCCATTTGATGCGACGGGGCGGTTTCAGCAGGGTATTCCGTTTTCTTTTGATGATTATCTGGAATTGGTAGATAGTGTGGGTCGGACTATTCGAGCAGATAAGCGGGGGGCAATACCTGCCGATACTCCAAAAATACTGGCTCGTTTGCACATTGAGACCGATGCGTGTATAGACCATGCCAGCCGGTGTCTGAAAGAATTTGGCCATGCAGTAGGGCGACCAGAATCATTAGTCCAACATGCAGTAAAACGCCAAGCCAAATACTTAAGGGGTATGGCTGCGGCTAAGGCTTTGTGTGGGGAGAAAAGGGTGGCGTGATTTGATTCTGGTTAAGTTTATGGCTGCATCGGCTTGGGGCCACTGTCACCGGCGTGAGTCTTCCGCCCACCTCGACTCCAAATCTATTCACGTTGGCCCAAATTGAAGATATTTGTCAGAGCCTGAGGATACTAAATGGATGAACGTCATTCCGCCAAGGAACGGCGAAATCCAGGGCGACGGATGGCAAGCCTGCCGTCGCCACTGACGATTAAAAAAACCGCGCCGGTCACTGCCCGGTTTACATTCTCGTCGCACCCGGCGGATTTGATGATGCGGTGCGCTGCCGCTTACCGCATCCTACGATTGATGTGCGGCTGCGTTTACATAACCGCGCTTCACCGGGTTTTGGTGAATATAGTCAATCTTTCTAGCCAGATCATCCTCTTGAGGTGACCGACAAATATGCATATCATTTCAGCATGGAAATTGAATTCGATCCCGATAAGGCAAAGGCCAATCCAATTAATCACGAGGGTGTTACCTTTGAAGAGGCAAAACCGGTACTGCTTGATCCTTTTGCGCTCACTAAGGAGGATCTTGATGTTCAAGGGGAGCAAAGATTCGTGACTCTTGGAATGGGCGGGAAGGGGAGGATTTTGTTAACCGTGTGGACGCTGCGAAATGACCGCGTGCGTATCATTTCAGCTTGGAAGGCAACCCAAATACAACGGAGACGCTATGAGCAACAATTCAGACCCTTTATTTGATCGCTACTCTAATATGGATTTCAGCGAGGCTGAACCGGTCTCTGCTATTCCCGCTCTTGCCCGATTGCAGGCTGAGCATGGCGGTAAGTCGCGCGTGACCATGCGTGTCGATAATGATGTGCTTGCCATTTTCAAGGCACGCGCAGAAATGACGGGTGGCAATTATCAGGCTCTGATAAACCAGGCTCTGCGTGACGCAGCTAACGGCATAACGTTGGTTGAGGTTGTGCGGCAAACGATTCGTCAGGAATTGCACTCTGGCTGAATCCTTAAGGGGTGCTAGAAACAAAAGGACGGAATTTGGAACTTTACCATCACATCAAAATAAATAGTTTTTTATGAGCATGAAAGCCGTTATTCTGGCCGGTGGTCTCGGTACCCGTATCAGCGAGGAATCCCACCTTAAACCCAAGCCCATGATTGAGATAGGGGGAAAGCCTATTCTTTGGCATATCATGAAAATCTACTCGGCTCATGGTATTAACGATTTCGTGGTTTGTTGTGGGTATAAGGGCTATGTCATCAAGGAGTATTTCGCCAATTATTTTCTGCACATGTCGGATGTCACTTTTGATATGGCTAATAATGCAATGCAGGTGCATCAAAAAAGGCGGAACCCTGGAAGGTTACTTTGGTGGATACCGGTGAAGACACCAACACCGGCGGTCGTTTGAAGCGGGTCGCTCGTTATGTGATGAACGAAGATACATTCTGCTTTACCTACGGCGATGGGGTGAGTAATGTCGATATTACGGCTGCGATTACTTTTCATCAGCAGCACGGCAAACTCGCTACATTGACAGCCGTTGTACCACCGGGTCGCTATGGGGCAATTACCCGAGACGGTAACCGCATTACGTCATTCATGGAAAAACCGCCGGGTGATGGGGGGTTAATCAATGGCGGTTTTTTCGTGCTGTCACCCAAAGTGCTAGACTGGATTGAAGGCGATGACAGCGGTTGGGAGGGCCATTCCCTCACCAAACTGGCAGCCGCCGGAGAAATGATGGCTTTCGAGCATACGGGCTTTTGGCAGCCGATGGATACCCTGCGCGACAAAACCCACCTCGAAGATTTGTGGCAATCGGGTAAGGCACCGTGGAAGATTTGGTAAGAACGGCATCATTAACATGGCGAATTTGATAGTATTTTTATTGTCGCCTCTTGCGCGTTGGATTACAGGGTAA
>JBPCSC010000168.1:0-3221 GCA_051007495.1 Methylococcaceae bacterium
GGGAGTTCGCTGAAGAGAAACGTCAGCGTGGCGGTTTCACTGGCTTTGAGGCTGGTTTTATCGCTGCTGATGGTGAGTCTGGGTGGGAAAGTGTCGCCGGTCAGATTGAGGGTGTTGCTCGCCAAACCGTTGTTGCCTATGGCATCGGTGTAGGTGCTGGCCGCTACGTTGATGCTGACATTTAAGTCCTGGGTGTCTGTTGTGGGCGTAAATACGGCGGTGCGGGTCAACCCAGTGCCGTTGAGAGTACCTAATGTTCCGCCCGTCATGCTGATGTCTTTGCTATCAAAACCAGAGGGGAGTTCGCTGAAGGTGAAGGTCAACGTCGCCGTGTCACCTGCTTTGAGGCTGGTTTTGTCGCTGCTGATGGTCAGGCTGGGAACGAGCGTGTCGCCGGTCAGCTTGAACGTGTTGCTCGCCAGACCATTGTTGCCTATGGCATCGGTGTAGGTACTGGCCGCTACGCTGAGGCTGGCGGTCAGGGTGTTGGTGTCGGCTGTGGGGGTAAATACGGCGGTGCGGGTTAGCCCTGTGCCAGATAATTCTGCCAATGTTCCGCCGGTCACGCTGATGTCGCTGCCATCAAAGCCGGTGGGAAGTTCGCTGAACGTAAACGTCATTGTCGCCGTGTCACCCACCTTGAGAGTGGTAGTTTTGCTGCTGATGCTCAGGCCGGGAAGCTGCGTATCGCCGGTTAAGCTCAGGCGATTACTGGCATCGCCTTTATTGCCTATGGCATCGGTGTAGACATCAGCCGCTACATCGATAGTGGCACTGAGTTTATTGGTGTTCGCGGTAGGTGTGAACACGGCTGTGCGGGTTAGCCCGGTTCCATTGATGGGGCTTAATGTTCCGCCTGTGATGCTGACATGGCTGTTATCAAAGCCTGAGGGGAGTTCGCTGAAATTGAACGTCAGCGTTGCCGTTTCATCGGCTTTGAGGCTGGTTTTGTCGCTGCTGACGCTCAGGCTGGGGGCAAGCGTGTCTCCGGTCAGGCTGAGTGTGTTACCGGCCAGACCGGGTTTGCCCACGCTGCTGGTGAAACTGCCTGCCGCCACATTGAAAGTAGCTTGGTAGGTGTCGCTCTGAGTGGTGGGCGTAAATTTGGCGGTATAGGCTTTGCCGCCGGTTTCGGCTTTAAACCCGCTGATGTTGCCCCCGGTCGCGTTAATGTCGCTGACGGTAAAGTTTTTAGGGACATCGGAAAAATTGAAACGCAAGGTGGCGGTTTCACCCTCCTTGAGGCTGGTTTTGTCGCTGCTCAAGGTCGGGCCAACCGCATCATTATCAATCAGCACCATTTGGGCCGAGGACGTACTGGTGTTCGAGCTTAAGACGGCCCCCTTAGGATTGCTCAGCAGCACCCGTAAGGTTTCATCTTTTTCAAGTTGCGTATCGTCCAGTACGTTCAGTGCGAAGGTCTTTTGAATTTCACCGGGCGCGAAATTCAGTGTGCCTGCGGTTTGGGTGTAATCCTTGCCCGCCGTAGCCGTGCCATCGGTGGTGCTGTATTGCACACTGACGGGTTTGGTAGTGGCTGCCGACAGCGATACCGTCAATAACATCGAACCGGCATTTTCGTTGATGGAGGCATCACTGATCAGCACAGTGGGCACATCGTCGTTTGTTATGGTCGCCGTGATTTTTGTGCGTTCCAGTTCGGCCCCGTTGGCATCGCTCAATCGCAGTATGAAGGTTTCGTTGGCTTCAAACAGCTTGTCACCCAAAACGTTGATGGATAGGGTTTTCTGGTCTTTTCCCTTTGCGAAACTGATGCTGCCTGTACTGCCGATGTAGTCGGTTTTGTCATTAGCTGTGCCATTTTCGGTGTGGTAAAGGACGGTTATTGTTCTGGTTGCCGGTTCCGACAAGATCAGTGTAAACGTAGCCGTGGTTTTACCCGTATTGCCTTCGCTTACGCTGATGTCAGCCACGCTGAGTTTGGGTTGGCCCGGGACATAAAGGCCGTCGGCGAACTGGAAGGTTTCAATACCTGTCAGGCGATCAGTGCCTTCGTCTACGCCATCGCCCTCAGTACCGTTGATATCTGTCACGACCCAGGTCAGCCTGTCTTTGTCCAGAGGGTCTAAATAAATCTGGTAATTATCCCGATTGCCCAGATAGACCGCGAGATCGTTGCCCTTACCGCCGTCGAGTTTGTCGTTACCGGCTCCGCCTTCCAACTGATCATCACCTGCATCGCCCAGCAGGGTATCGTCGCCGTCTTTCCCGCTCAGCACATTGGCAGACGGATTGCCTACCAGAATGTTGTCCATATTGTTGCCTGCACCATTCAGTGATTTGGTGCCGGTAAGAATCAGCTTTTCCAGGTAATCACCTAGAGTGTAATTGATGCTGCTGATTACCACGTCCCGCTCAATCTCTTGATCTGGAAGAGTGGCCTGATTCCAATTCGTCTCTTGGGCGGTTTCTATAATGGTGTCTTCGGCACTGTTGATCAGGTAAGTATCACTGCCCTTGCCACCGATTAACGTGTCGGCATTGCTACCGCCATCCAGGGTGTCGTTTCCATCACCACCTTCAAGGGTGTCGGATCCCCCGCCACCTGTCAGAAGATTATTGCCGACATTGCCGATGATGATGTTGGCTGCCGAGTTGCCCGTGCCGGTCAGGTTGGCAAGACCTGTGAGTTCCAGGTTTTCAAGGTTCATCGGCAGGGTGTAGTTGACACTGCTCATTATGAGGTCAATGCCGCTGGTGATCTTGGCCGCTTCAGTGATGCGGTCGCCGATGTTGTCAACAAAGTACACATCATCGCCATCGCCTCCAATCAGGGAATCCGCGCCAGTACCCCCATCCAGAGTATCCGCCCCGGCACCGCCGTCCAGTTTGTCCTTGTCGGCTCCACCGTTTAGTGAATCATCTCCGGCTCCACCCATAAGGGTGTCATTACCCGCATCGCCTTGCAAAAAGTCATTGTCGATACCGCCATCCAGTGAATCGTTGCCTAAACCGCCCAGCAGAGTGTCATCACCAGCCAGGCCGACAATAACATCGTTACCGGCCAAACCGTCGCAGAAATCGGTGCTGGCAGTGCCTTTAATACGGTCATTTTTTGGGGAAGAGTTCAGAGTAGCCATGGCAGAAAGCTCCTTTACACAGGTGGATGTTGTGGGAAGTCGGGTTTAATGGAATCAATGGCCTGAAATTAAGTTCGGTTTCTGACTTGCGTCAGTGCGTCTGCTGCCCTGTGATACTTG
>JBPCSC010000169.1:0-2989 GCA_051007495.1 Methylococcaceae bacterium
TACCAGCCCCGGCAGTCCGATTTGCAGATTGGCCGGGTCATCATTGCGAATCAGCGATTGGGCCGTAGCGATTTCCATCACGCTCGGCACCGAGGCATGGGCCAGACTGACCGTAAAGGTTTCATCCGGCTCATTTTGGGTGTCGCCACTGACTGCAATCGTGAAGGGTTTGATGATCTCGCCCGCAGCAAAACTCAGCGTGCCGTGCGGCAGTTGGCCACCGAAATCGTCCACGCTGATATGGGCATCGCCGCCCACCGTGTAATCCACCGTCAGAGGCTGTCGCGGATCGCCACTGCGGATGGCGGTGAAAATGTACGAGGTAGTGCCGGACTGGCCTTCCGACTGGTCGGGCGTTTGCGGCAAGAGCATCAGTCGCACCGGGGCCACGGTGCCAACCGTGGCAACGTCCAGGGTGTTGGCGGTCAATGCGGTGAGGTCATGGGTTTTGGCCAGTGCCTGAATCTCGGCCATGACGGTGAGTTGGGCGTAGACTTCCAGTTGATCGGCCACGCGGGCATGGGCCGCCTGATCAAGCTGACTGTTGCTGCTGGCAATGGCCTGAATAGTGTTGCTTAGCGTCTGGTCAGTCGTAACGCCCAGGTCGCTTGCCGCTGTTTGCAAGAGCGTGGTTACTGCGTTGCTGTCGGTCAGATCGACCTGCGCCCCCGGATGGGCCACGATGTAATCAGACAGGGCCTTATACAGGGCCTGACCGGCATCAACGGCCGATACGGTGGCGTTGCTCAGGGCATTGCTGCCCAGAACCACCAGATCAGCCACCTGGGTGAGAACCGCTTGGGTTTTGAGTCCTGTGAGCAAACCGTCCAGTGGCACCAGTGAGCGGGTGGCTTCGACTATCGGGTCGTAGTGCGCCAGGTCGATACTGGTCTCAAGACCCAGGGCGGTTTTGAGCGCGGCTGCCGTGCTGCCAGCCGCATTGAGTTCGACCAGCAGAGTGGTCAGCGGGCTGATGACCGTCGCACCGGCCGGGGCCGAGAGGCTGCCGGTAAACGCCGTCTGGGCCGCAATGTCGGTGCCGCCGTCCAGACGCAAAATCCCTTGCGAGGCGATCAGTTGGTAAGCCCCCAGATCCGTGCTGGTCGTCCGGGCTTCTTCTGCATCCATGATCCGGTTGTCATTGGTGTCGGCATAGACGCTGGCTCCGGCCAGGTAGCCATCCACCGCCACGCCGTCGAGGACGTTGATTTGCGGTTGCGTCCAGGTGATGGGATCAAAGCGGACAGGGGCCGTGTTGCCCAGGGCATCCGTAATAGCCCCGCCGGTCAGTCCGCCATCGATTTTAATGCCGCTGGTATTGGCATCACTCGCGCTGAGCGTATAGGCAAAGATCAGGGTGTCAGTACCCGAACCGCCGATCAAAACCGCCGTATGGCTGTGCGGATCCAAATGCGTTCCGTCGGTGCGATTGTCCAGGGTAAGGTTCAGGCCCGCATCGGTGCCGGCCGTGACCGGGCGGTTGAAGTGAACCGCAATCTGGAGCGTATCGCCTACGCCATACAGCGATTGTCCTGCGCCCTTGCCGGTATTCAACGGCTCGACCTGAGTAATGAGCAATGGTGCGTCATCGTCCTGAATCGTGCCTTGTGCGGTGGGTATCAGGGTCTGAATGTGAAAGCCTTGAGGAATCGTGGACGAATCAGCCTGAGCCTCGGTCAGACGTACCGTAAAGGTTTCGGTATCTTCTTTGAGGCTATCGGCCAGAACGGGAACCGTGAGGGTTTGGCTGGATTCACCGGCGGCAAAACTGACCTGGCCGGATGGCAGGCGATTACCCGTGAAGTCGGCGCGATCCAGTGTTCCACTGGACTCCACTTGCCAGGACACCGTGATGGGGGTCTGAAGATCACCATCCCGCTGCACGGTGAAGGTAAAGGGCGTTGAATCGCCGTTACTGCCTTCAAGTCCCACGGCATTTTGCGCAAGCAGTTGCAGATAGGTGACCGGCCTGACCTCAATATCGACGTTGCGATCCGCGCTCACCGTATCGGTTTCGACCCGGTACACCAAACGGCCCGCCAGTCCGCTGAAATGGGCTGCCGGTGTGTAGTTCAGCGATCCCAGAGTGGTGGCATCCAGCGTGTCACCGACCTTGAGCGGTGTGCCATTACGGTCACTGAGCGTACCGTTGGCAGGCAAGGCGATGAGGCTTACATCAAATCGACCGCCAGGGGTGTTGAGTGGATCCGTCAGGTTCAACAGGGTTGGGTTGAATGCGGCCGCATTAAACGAGGTGTAAGGATCGACCTGGATCAAGCGGTTTTCATTCGGGTCATCCAGTACGTTCAGAGTCACGGTTTGGCTGACGTGGCTGCCGTTTTGGCTGTCGGTGACCACCGCATCAAACCGGTAAGTGGATTGACGTTCGTAGTCAGGGCTTTGCTTGAGGCTGACCGCACCGGTTTCTGCGTCGATCAGCAACAGGCTTGCATCCTCGCCGGTCAGCGCGTAACTCAGAGCGTCGTGGTTGGGTTGAGTGGCCGTCACGGTGTGGATCACCAGACCTGTGCGGGTGTTTTCGGCAACCGTCAAACTGGCCGGTGAGGTAATGGTGGGAGGCTGGACACCTTCAAGTACGGTCAGCACAAAGGGCACGCTGGCTGTGGCCAGGCTGCCGTCTGTTGCCGTTACGTTGACCTGGATTGAGCTGACATCGGCATTGGTGGGTGTGCCGCTGAAACTAGCTGTGCTGGCATCAAAACTGAGCCAAACCGGTAATGCCGAGCCATCCGCCAACGTCGCGGTGTAACCCAAGGTATCGCCGACATCGACATCAGCAAAGCTATTGGCCGGTACGGTCAGGCTGAACGCCTGGTCTTGTGTGGCGGGGTGATTGGTCAGGGCATGGGCAACGGTAGGTGCGTCATTGACATTGGCTACGGTTAAAACAAAGGCACTGCTGGCGGTGGCCAGGCTGCCGTCTGTTGCCGTTACGTTGACCTGGATTGAGCCGACATCGGCATTGGTG
>JBPCSC010000170.1:0-3443 GCA_051007495.1 Methylococcaceae bacterium
ACTCAAATTCATTTGCAAAGAATGGATACTGCTTTTCATGAATTAAAGAAGCGTTATTCGTTTCCGATGCAAATGTCGCAATTTTCAATCTTGCTTGAAAATAATACCGATATGGCATTCTTAAACTGGATTGCAGCAAACCCTGCAGCAGCGCTGTGAGTCGTTTCACCGTCACGGATCTACCGCTAAGCGGTCTTAAATTAATCGAGCGGCAACGAATGGGGGATAACCGTGGGTTTCTATCCCGATTATTCTGTTCTGAGGCATTGGCCGCTGCGGGTTGGGTCAAACCCATTGCCCAGATTAACCATACCTATACGGCGCAACGAGGAACGGTCAGAGGTTTACATTTTCAATACCCGCCCCATGCCGAAATGAAACTGGTCAGCTGTATTCGCGGTGAAATATGGGATGTGGCGGTAGACATCAGAGCGGATTCCCCCACCTTTCTGCAATGGCATGGGGAACGGTTATCGGCAGACAATTATCGGTCACTGCTTTTGCCTGAAGGTTTTGCTCACGGCTTTCAGACGCTGACAGATGAAGTGGAACTGTTATATTGTCACTCCATGCCTTATACCGCCACTGCCGAAAGTGGTTTGAATCCGCAGGATCCACACCTTGACATACCCTGGCCACTGGATATCTCGGTACTGTCTACCCGTGATGCAACGCATACCAGGTTATCTGAGGAATTTAGAGGTATTTGAGGATGGAACGACGTGTATACAGTTCGGGAGAAAACCGTCATAAACACCATTGGGATAAACCTGAAGCTGGATTTATTAGCCAAGGCAGTATGTACATAGGTAAATGCCCCACTCACCTAACCCGAAATCAGGCACAAATTTTACTGGATACTGGAATACCCTATCCTGAAAACAACCCCAAGCGTATTTATAACGTATATCAGGGCGTGATTTATGAAGCAGTTTCTGCGAACGACGGTACTTGGCATGGATACCCTTGGCGATTCTTGCCAGGACGTAATGTACTTCCCCGTTTAGTCAAGAAGACATTGCGTAATAGAGCCATAGACGCGGGAGAAGCCAAGGCATTCGACCAATGGATAAAAGAATATGGTTGACATCATTACATTGACAGACATCACGCGGGTTTCAGAATCACCTGATCCACTTGATCGCCAAACCTCATTGTGTTTATTCGGAGAACCTTACTGGTACTCCCAAGCGGGTACTAACAACGCAACGGATATAGCAGGGTGCTGGGTTGATTTCCTGGCCGCTTTGGCACAGAACTGGTCTGCATTGATGCTTGAAGAAAGCCTGCCCATACCCCTCTCCATTCACCATCCTGGGGATCTTTGGAGAAAGGCTGAACAACGCTGGGAAAACTTTTCAGAAGCCGCGATTGAGCAGGAAGAACAACTACTCTATGAATTTTGGCATCGCCATAATATAGCTGTCAAGTCCCGCAAGATTATGTATCTCACAATTGAACCGCTCAGGTTCTTTTTCCTGCCAAGCCTTGAGGGTTTGAATAGGGCAAAGATGTCCCAAGGCACGCTGGGGTATTCGACCGTTGTACAGTTGCAGGTAGTGCCCCAGAGCCGTGGAGAGTTCGGCGGCACTCTGAAAGCGGGTGCTTCGGAGCAACTCTGCGATCCGCCCGTTGAAACGCTCCACCATGCCGTTGGTTTGTGGGTGATGCGGTGGAATCAGGCGGTGCTCGGCTCCGATCGCCTGGCAGGCTTGGTCGAAGGGGTGACGCCCCGTCGGTTCCCGTTCGCCCTGGGCGGTAAAGCGGTCGGTAAATTCCTTGCCGTTGTCGGTCAGGATTTTCTCGATCTTGAAGGGGCAAACGGCGGCTAGCCGCTCGGCGAAGGCGCGGGTTCCCTGGGCGGTCTTGTCGGGCAGTATCTCGAAGTAGACCCAACGGCTGGCGCGGTCGATGGCCACGGCCAGGTAGGATTTGCCCGCTTCGTCCGGCATCTGGGGCAGTTCCTTGAGGTCAATATGGAGATAGCCCGGCGCGTAGTCCTTGAAGGTCTTGACGGGGATTGTCGCTCTTTCCTCGGCGGGGATCAGCTCAGCCAGCCGTGAGACGCCTTCACGCTTGAGCAACCGGCCCACGCCGGCGCGGGAGGCTTGGGGATGAATGTACTCACGGATGATGGCCACCAAGTCGTCCAGCGACAGGTATAGCGTGCGGCGCAGTTCTACCACCAACGTCTCCTGCGCCGGGCTGAGGGTGGTTTGCAAATGATGCGGACGGTGCGAAGCATCCTGACTCTCTTCCCGCCCACGCCATTTGCGCACGGTGTTGACATTGAGGTTTAGCTCACGAGCCAGCACTTTGATCGGCTTGCCGCAGGTGCGAATGTAGTCCCGGATGGCGGGCGTCGTAGTGGCTTTTTTGTGCAAATTAATTAGCATTTCAGTCGTACCTTGAGGTCATCGGGAAGTCCTTCCAGCGTTTCTTGACAGATCAGATAGCGCCAGAGCCTGGGTATATTATCTACCGAGTCGCGACAGTTAGGCGTTCACTTTTTGATTGGTACATATGCTTCCTCAATACTCTGAAATCGAATTCCCACTCTTAAGTGCCTAACTCAACGCTCCAGCGGACTCCGCTAACACTCCGCCGCTGAGCTTTGCGTTGGGCGTAAACCAGGCCGATGCGCCGAGCAATCCCGAAATGGGATATCCCGAGTTGGGATTTATTATCGGCGTATGGCGAAATCATTACACACTCCAGAATACGAACACTTCCGCGCATTGCTAGTTGAGGCACGCGAAGGTGCTGCCCTTACTCAATTAGAAGTCTCGTCAAGACTTAATCGACCTCAGTCATTTGTCGCCAAGTACGAAGGCGGCGAACGCCGCTTAGATGTGATTGAGTTTCTTGAAGTCAGTGAAGCTCTAGATGTTGATCCGAACCGAATCATTGCCCAACTTCGCAAGAGGATGGGCAAATGAACACCAAAGAGGTCATCGATCTTGCCCGGGAGTATCTGCGAGGATTGGCGGGCCATGAGTTCGACGTTCTGGAAGTTGCCAAGCCCGTATCGCCGGAAGCAGCAGTCAACTTGGCAAAGATCATCTCGAAGTTATCTCCACTGGTTGGAAACCTCATCGAGTTCAACACCTGCGAGTATCTTAACGACCAAGAGGGATTTGGCGCCTTCGGGCGGTGGCAGCGGCAAGACCCCGGCTTCCCCGATACCATCTTTGCCGGGTCTGTTTCACCTACCCCTGGGTTTGAAATCAAGGCGTGGTTTCCACTGGCAACCGAAATAACCGCACGGAACAAGGACAGTCAGAACCATTTTACGCAAGACCAAACCTACGTTGCGATGTTGGCGTGGTTGCCTGAATTCCTCATTTTCGGGAAGCCGAAGATAATTGACATCGTCGTGGTATCTGGTGGGTCGGTCGCAAAGGCGCGCGATGACCATTACCACAACCCGCCCGACTATCTGG
>JBPCSC010000171.1:0-13774 GCA_051007495.1 Methylococcaceae bacterium
TTCAGGCTGCAAGACTTGCTCAAGCAAACTCCAGTGATGACCATTCCTGACCGGTCAGCACAGGATGTGGCCAGCGGATTTTCTGAGCGCCACCAAGTGCAGTCTTTTTACTCGGTCGATCCAACCGGAGCTTTTATCTACGGCAACCAAGCCAAGGCCCGATGGATGCGCTTTATGCCTAATGCGTCAGAGCAGCAGCTAAAAAACATGACGCGCTGCTTGATACTCAGAAAAATAGCCAAGATTGGATATTCTGAGTCGATAGCGGCAGGGGATTTGATCGCGGTGACGGGCGGTGAGTCGCGTGTTGTAGTGACGGCGGCCCATGTATTGCGCTCGGGCACGGATGGAGCCGGGGCCGAGCAATACACAAAACTATGGCTTTCAAGCGTGGAAGAATGAGCAAACCAACTGACGATGGCAACCTGGCCGGAATTTTCCCGGCTGTTGTAAAATTTTACGATGCGGCAACCCGCACTTGCAGGGTAGAAATACCCAGCGTCAATTCAGGCGGTGACGTGACCAGCCTGGCTGAAATCATTTACCCAATCGGCGACAAGTCAAAAACCAAAAACGGCAAGTATGAGACCGAGATAGAAATTCTGCCGGAAGATACGGTGTGGGTGTCTTTTATCGGCGGCGATTCTCGCTTTCCCGTTATCGTGGGGTGGCGTAACCCCAGAGTAGAAAATAGCCTGAAGTGGCGCAGGTTTCATCACGCCAATATTGAAATAGAGGGAGATGAGGTCATCAATATAAAGGTAGGAGGCGCCCTTATCACGATAAACGAGGGCGAAATTTCGATAAAAGCCGGGTCGGTAAAAGTAAACGGCAACATTGCCCTGGGCGGCGGCAGCCTGACCCACGACGGCACCAATATCAGCAAAACCCACAAACACGGGGGAGTTTTCCCCGGCGGCAGTATGACGAGTACCCCATCATGAGCGCACTAAATCAGGTTTTTTCGTTTGAGGATATGGCGGCAGGCGATAAAGCCAGCCGGGAAGTCATCCAGTTTTTTCAGCGGGCCAAGCAGGTCGTAGTCTCGCAAAATATAGATTCAAAAATTCGACGAACGTCGGGCCAGTCGTACCGAGAGATGTCGTTCAGCTTCGCTGATAATCAGACGGTAGTGCTGCGTATCAAGTCAACCGGTGACGTTTTCCAGGTGTTGTTAAATGGCAAGATACTGCCCATCAAGCACCAGGACGACCAAACAAAAGCCATTATCGAAATATCCAACGCGCTGGATGCCAATCGCACCAAGCACCAAAAGAAGCTGGCATCGTTAGCCGTCAAGCTCCCGGCCGGGATAAAAACAGCCCAGCCCACACAGATCGCCCGCCTCACCGAGCGTAGAGATCAGCTAAAAGAGGCCATTGCTGAAACTGAAGACGAAATTGCCAGGATTAAAGCCGATCCGGGCACAGCCAGTCCAAAATCCACGGAGATGACTTAGTAACTTCAAGCTCTCGCTAGATAGGTCACTTGAGCGTACAGCCCGTTTATATCAACCGACCGATCAAACACCGCATAGCCCACTCCGCCCTCAATCAAGGGCAGCACATTGCCGTGGTCTTCGGCTATTTCGTCGCCGTTTTCCAGAGCATCCCTGAATACCAGGCCGTAATTGTGGTAGATGTCGCCATAGGGCAGGCTGGGAAGCCGAATGCGGTAGCCGTCAATGAGCGTTTTGTCCGTCGTCGTCAGGAAGTAAGAAACTTCTGCGCCGGTGCCGCTATCAACGATAAACGCATTGCCCGTATAGGTTGAGATTGAGAAATCAATCGCCGGGCCAAGGTCTAACGCAGACTGAATCGAAATGTCGATGCTGCTGCATACGACCTGCACCCGCCCTAATCGCCAAGCCCCGTCCAGGCGGCGCACGGTATGCCGAAACGAGCCACCCACCTGCCATTTGCCATCAATGCGAACCGAGCCATCCGAGCCACCCACCTGCCATTGCCCATTCAGCGCGTATTTCCCGTTGAGCTGAACTGTCGGCGTGAGGGCTACGGTACGGGATAGGGTATGATAGCGGTCGAAAACATCTATGACTTTATCCAGCGCCACAGCTCTAGCTGCTTCCGCCGTTATGCCGCGATCAGGCAGTAAAGCAAACCCAAACGGGCTTTTGCTGAAGGCTCCACCCACACCCCAGGTACCGTCCAGGTGCGTCCAGGCGTTGAGCCGGGCCGGTTTAGGGAGGGCTTTGTTTCTGGGGTAGTGGAGATCAAACTGCTGCCCGGTTTCGACTTCAATGGCAGGTCTTGCCGGTAATTCGCTTGAGCTTTCAACTATCGACTGGCTTGCCGTGAATTGAGCATACCGCCCCACTTGCCACCGCCCATTCAGCCGCAAAGAGTCGCCTCCGCCTACTCGCCACGCACCATCCAGCGGCCTTCCGTCTATCTTAGTCATGCTTGGCAATACGCTAGGCTTGCCAAATACGTCTATCAGAGTGTGCTTTTCAAAACTGGATCGCGCTTCCGCCTGTATTCCGGCCTCACGCAAAGCAAACCCAAACGGGCTTTTGCTGAAGGCTCCACCCACACCCCAGGTACCGTCCAGGTGCGTCCAGGCGTTGAGCCGGGCCGGTCTTCCCAGTCGGCTTCGGTAGGGGTAGTGGATGATCGCCTGCTCGCCTGCCTGAACTTCTGCTGTAGGACTGACGGCGATAATACCCAGCGAATTCAGGGCAGTAGTGGATGTCGCGGGCCGCATTCTCCCGCCCACTTGCCAGGAGGCATCGAGTGCCAGTGCTTTCTGGGTGCGCCCTACCTGCCACTGCGCGTTCAGAGCGCGTGATTTTGGCAGCGTAATGGGCGGAGATACATCTATCAGAGCGGCCTTGCTGACCGCTGCGCTAGAGTCAATCGGCAGGCTGTCGCGCTTTAGCCCAAAGCCAAAGGGTGACCGGGTTTCGGCCTTGTTTAAGGCCCACGATCCATCCAGGCGGTGCCAGGCGTTCAGTTTTGGCAGGCGAGAAAGCCGAACAGCCCCATCGTAGCGCAGGGTAAAATGGGCGCAGGACGCTAATGCGGTTGTAGAGGGCGCGTAAATGACCGACAGGGACTCCATCTGGCCGGTACCGTGAATCGGCCAGCTTGATCCGCCCACGGCCCAGGTACTATCCAGCCGCAACAGGCTACGCGCCTCCCCGCCCACTCGCCAACGCCCGTCCAGCTTGCCATGCTCCACGCGAGCCAACGGCTTGAGCTTGAATTTATCCGGATTGACGTAGCCCTGCGTAATCTTTTCAATCTGCTTGCGCGTTTCGCCCAGTATGGCGGCATCGCGCAAACTGAACCCAAACGGAGAAGAGGACGGCTTGCCTATTTGCCAGCGGCCATCGACCGCCCGCCATGTTCCCAATGGCCAAACCCGACCCAGCTTTTGCGGGGTTTTTGGGTAGACAAGCCGATGATGCTCACCAAAAGTCGTTTCAGTGTCAGGTTCAATCGGCAAGATTGAGCGCGACACCATCGCGGTGCTATGCCCTGTGGCGTGCAGCCTCCAGCCTCCATCGACCTTGCGGCCAAACTCGCCCAGCCAGGGAGAGTGAAAAACACGGCTAAGGGCGTCGATTTTTAGCGCGGCTGACGAGGCCAGCTTGCAATCCGTGACGACAGGGCCAAGATGCTGGCCTGTTTTTCTGCCCAGTTGCCAACTGGCATCGAGGCGCGGCGGTGGCGGTAGTGCATGGCCGCCCATCCACTTGCCGACCTGCCATGATCCATCAACTTCGAGCGGGGAGGTCTGATAGTAGCTTTTGAGCCTTGGTAAAAGCTGATCGACAATTTTTCCGGTCAGAACCGGTTCACTGCCCAGGCGGGTGACATCGGCGTCCCGCCCCAGCGTCCAGCGGCGTTGCTCAGTTTCGGACAGCTTCAATCCACACGGATTGGCAAAAGCATACGTCCATTTTCGCAGATCCAGGTTCGATTCCAGCCAGTGCTGCGCCAGCAAAATGATGACAAGCCTAACCCTGAAAAGCGGTGTCAGACGGGCCGGTATTACCGCTCTGAACACGCTCATAAGCTGGTTGAAATTACTCATTTCAACCGCCCAATCCAGGGTGATTTCGACGCGAGAGGTCAGGAATTTGTCGGGATCGCCCCCGTGAGTGGAGGCAGGGTAAAGATCGAGCGGATAGGGCGTCCGCTTGGATTGCATCATCTGCTCAACCGAACAGACGTTCGGGAACAGCATTTGTAAGTATGTGTTTAGAAAGGCGGTGCCGCGTCCGTCCAGGTCACGGGCTTTCCAGGCGCGATAGAGATAGCGGGTTGCCTCTTGCTCGGTCGATCCGGGCAAAAGCGATAAGCCGTCCGTATTGATGGATTGCCGCACCAGATCAAACGTGCCTAAGTGGGGCACGCCCAGGCTATTGGCATCAAACAGTCGCCGCGCAATCTGCTGCTCAAAAAGGTCAGCAAACAGTCGCTTTAAGTCAGCCTCAATCGCTCCCTCGGCAAAGCTGGCTCGTATGGGTTCGGCTGTGGGGAGCGTTAGATGCGGTTCTATTCCGTCAATAAGGGGCGAGTGGCTCATTGATGTGTATTCTTGCCTTGATCAACAGTAATTTTTTGTCGTGATATGACGTTGACACTGTTCCGTTTTTTATGTCGCAAATCCACTGCGAGTTTTCAGTGAACACATCTGAAGACCAGTACCATCCGTCACCAATGGATAAATGACAATAGTCGCGCATTTTATGCAAAATAGACAACTGCGAAATGGATGGAATGATCCAGTCGCAGAATCCCCCTGCCTGACCCGACAAGCAATGCTCATTTGCTTCCCAATAGTCCATTTTTGAGCCATATTTATCTGCACAGAGAACAAGATGCTCTTTGTCGCTGATCTGATAGACAGGAACTCCACCGCAAAGCGGGCTAAACTCAAACAGCATGATTCTATCTGGTGAGGTGGGCATTAGTCTGATACCGCCATAATCAATATGGAAAAAAGGGCAGTAAAATACAAAATGTTTGGAGGGTGTCCCGTTTCAACGCAATAAACAATGATTGAAATGAACTCAATAAAAATGATCATTACGCTAAATATGTTCATTATGTTTTTGCTCTCTTTCCAGGCGTTTGCAAGCCGTAATGAAATGCCCCTCGTCTATCTCTATGCCGATGAAGCGACATCCTTTACGCAAAGCAGCCACTCCGGTACTGCCGCTGCCCATGTAGGGATCAAGCACCGTGCCACCTACCGGGACGCGCAAAGTGTCGATGCACCACATCATCATCTCAACGGGTTTTTGTGATACATGCAGCCTGCGCTCTTTGCTGGGAGCGCCCTCGCCTGAACGAATAGCCCCAGACCATTGCTGGCGGTATATGTTGCGCGGGGTTCTCACGCTGCTCCACATAAATTCCACGTCACGAAAACTTGAATGAGCACCGCCTCGCGGTACTTTGTCCCAGGCAATCCAGTCGCCCTTTCCTTGCGGCATTAAGGCGGCATAATAGTTTGCGCCGAATAGCAGGGTTTTATTTGGCGAAATTGCAAGCAAGTGACCAGGATCAAACGGTTTATCGTCGCCAATAATGGTGCCGGTGTACACGTTAGTGTTTTTCATCCCCCCCCCCCCCTCTCCGTGCTTGTAAGCTATCCCATACGGCGGGTCGCTGATCAATGCGTCAATCTTGCCTATGTCGCGCAAAATATCCCTGCAATCCCCCAGATAAAGGGTAGCGCTGCCTATTTGTTCAGTTTTCATGTCTGGGCACCATTATTGTTAGCTCCAGTGAGCGTTGACTACATTGATCGGAGTTACGGTAATGCTGAGGCCGGATTCAGTGAGATAGAGCCAGTTCTCTGGCCTTGTCGCGCTGTCATCGTTGCCGATTAACACCCGGGCATCACTGCGATTGGAGGCCGCCAGGGCGGGTATCTTGAGGCGTAGCAGGTCGTAAATTTGCTTGTACAGCGGGATGTTGCGCCCCCTCCTGGAACTGGTACTGGCGTCGCCAAACTCGGCCAGCAAAGCCGCTGTTATTTGCGCCCTGACCGTATGCGCCGGGTAGGACGTTGGCACTTGAGCATGGATTTCCAGGCTCAAAGCCACTTTAACCGGCGTGTAAAATCTGACTCGGTAAGAGCTATCTGCGGCCAGAATTTTCTGGCGGATGGATCGCTGCAAGGGCGTAAGCTGATATTCTGCAATCAGGTAAGGATCGGATCCTTCGGTGAGCGTTATTTCGTCGCCGTCGGGTGATGCCGCTGCTACAAACAGCGTATTGATATTGTCGAGCTTGGCCCCGCGAACGGACTCCTCGACGACTTCATTCCAGACTGACAAGAAGGCCAAATCCGGGAAGGATCTCCTGACCACAAAATCAAATTCTCCCAAGTAAACCGCCGAGTGATCGTAAACCGAAGGATACCGACAGATGTCGCGCAGTGTAGGTATATCAATGGGGTTTTTGCCCGGTATCAGCAGGCTATTAGTCCGTAATTCAATATAATTATCAAACGGAGAAAGCAGGTAATCGAATGTCAATGGCTGATCTGGGCTGATCTGGACTGATCCGACCGTGTAGCCCAGTTGCAAGGTAAAAACCTCGCCGTCATTAGGCTGATAACCCACTACATTCCGATACCCCAGGCGTATAAAAAGGTTTTGCCTGTCGTCAGACTCAACGTGAAATACCCGCTCATCAGGCATCGTGTTGACATATCGCTCCCGGAATTCGTACGCGTTGCCGGATGAATCGCTAATCCCGATACTGGCCAGATACAGCCCGTTGGCATGGTTGGGGATAGGGATGGCGTAAAAAGGCACAGAGTTGGCCACCGTATGCTTCAGGGTGGTCTCGCTGATTTGCACGGCTTCGGCCATTGCCTCGCTATTGGCCTCGACGGTGAGCGGGGTGACACACTGCCATTCGCGGCCATCGGAATCCACCAGAACCCGCCCATCCGCCACAATAAAAGGCTTGGAGTTGCCGTTGCTGATGCGGATGCTGGCTCTGGCTGGCGAGCCTTTCGGAATAATTCCTCTCAGCGCGGCATCAGCCAATACTGTGCTGTCCCTGGCTTTTTCAAACGGCTCCGACATGGCCACTTCGACTTGAGAGCTGAACAAGGCCAGCATGGTGGCCATGGCTTCCAGGCTTTGCAGCATACGCGGGTCTTCCGCCTGATAGTACGGAGCGATTGCCGGATACTGCTGGATCGAGTCCTTAATTATTTGCGTGAAATCAGCCTTGGTCAGCATGGGCTTATCTTATATTTAGGGATATGCCAGCCACCTCAATGGTGATGGACAGCCGATCCGCGCCGCTGGGAGCGGCATACATCTGGATGCTATTGGCGGGCAGTGCCGCAAGAATAGGGACATCCCGCTTGAGCTTGGCCAGAAACTTATCAGCCAGCGGACTGCTTTGCGGGCTTTGCAGCAATGCCTTGGCATCCGATCCGTAGTCAGACCCCAGGTAGGCACCCGCCGGTGTCGCCAGCCAGTGGCGCACCATGTCGATTATTTCGGCACTGGTGATTGTGGCCATGCCCTACTACCCTCTGGTTTTGGCGTAATCGGCGCGATCCCAGGCAGACAGCGAGCAGACCGTAACAGGGATTACCATTTCTTTATATTGCCCGTTCCGAGTGACAGGCCCGCCCAAGGGAAGCGACAGGTTTTCGATGACCATGGGGGCGTAAGTGCGGGTTTTGTATGTGATACCGACCATAACGGGCGACAAAGAGGGCAAATTAGCGTCGGCAAAGTCTTGCGCTGATCCGCCGCTGTTGACCGCCTTCAGGTTGTTGGCTATTACGCCATCTCTCGCCAACTGCACGGGCAGCGACCAGGCTATAAGCTGGTCTACCGGTGCTTCAACTTCGGAGGCCGCATTGCTCCAGGCGCGAAATAGCAGTGTTATCTGCGCTTTTACAGGCGGCATGGAGGCAAAGGTCTGGATGGAGTTGAGCTTGGTAAGCGGAGTTCTCCCCTCCACGCTTTTCGCCGCGCTTCGGGCGGAATCCACCAGATTGCCCGCTTTATCGCCCAAGTTTTTGGCGATAATGGGCTTGGCTTGATCGAGAATGCCATCCACCTCGCCAGACTGAATCATGGCAAACATGGAGGGCTTCATGCTTTCTGGCCCGGATTGCTCAAACGGCGATTGCCAGTTGAGGCTCATATCTAAATTGAATTCGGTGGCCGGGGCGCGAACGATGGTATCCCCGACCTGTACGCCATCCTTGTCGCACTCGAAAAAGTAGGCGAGCAAGTGCGGGTTAAGCCCATCCCAGGCAGATGTAAGCAGGGCCATAAGATCCACCGTGAAGAGATGTATCAGTTAGACCTTGAGGCTGCTCTCTTCTCAAAGCAGCCAAAAGGTCTAACTGATGGTTTATGCTCTGTTAAAAACCCATATTTTTGCGCACGCGCATGGATTTCGACCTATGCAACTGCGCCGATGCCGAGTGTGATTTCATCAACATTTTGCGTATCGCTACTTTTTGCGCCGCAGAGTGCCGTATTGTGCCGGATATGCGTTTTTTGATGCGGACCTTTCTACCGCCACGGATAGCCATGCGATTTTTATAGGCAGCACCATCAAACACTGACGATTCCGCGCTGTCGTCGAAAGCAAACGCATTGACATCCTCCATGGCCTGCTCGTCCCCGTCCGGCAGCTCTCCGTTGACCAGATCCATCACCCTGTCAGCCGTTGCGTCATCCCAGTCGTTTAGCAGTGCGTCAATATCGTCTTCCGGGACGCCTTTGGAGGCCAGATAATCCCAGGCATATTCGAGCAGCGCGTCGAAATAATCGGCCTCCTCTCCACCTATCTCGCCATCCTTGTTTGCGTCCACAATCCCTATCAGCAGCGATTGCAGGCGCATGGCACTGGTTTCGTCAGTCCCCAGGTCGTCCGTTTCGCACCAGGATTGAATCGCAGTAGCCACCTTGATTTTCAAGTCCTGCCGGACGTAGACCGCGCCGGGCTCAGCAGTCTCTGCGCCGTCAAACACGGGCCGTCTTAGCCGGTTATCCCGGCCAGGCTCTTTGCGCGACTCCGGCGGACGCATTGCCTCTCTCAGTAGCTCAGCCATGCTGTTCATGTTAAGTCCCCCTCGACAAAGTTTGGGTAACGAAGGTTTGCCTGTTGGTGCCGTCGTAGCTTAGCCAGTATGAGCAATCCATGCGGTCGTATGGCCGCATCTGGTTGGGCTTTACTTCGTACTGATAGGGTGATCCGCCGCGAGAAACCAGCCAGCCAGCCGCCAACGCGCCGCTGAAAAGCGATTCAAGGTAGGCAGTCATGCGTTTTACCGATAAATCCATCGGTAGCTGCAAGAAATCCTTGCCGGCCCGCGTCACGGCATCGTCGATATGACACGACATATCCGCTACTGCAATCAGCTTTTTGAGGCTGTTTTCTACTCCTGCACAGGTGATGGAATCCCTAAAAACAAACCGCCCGCCACCGCTGTAGGTATCGAACAGGACAGGATTGATTTTGGCCCTGGCCAGCTTGTTAAGATCCTGATCAGACGGCGTAAACATCTGCACAATGCCTGTTCTCCTGATTGGCCATTCACGCCCAGCTACCGGGAAGTTTTTAGGAGCGAACCCTTGCGTGTTCGTTTGCGCGTTCCGTCCACAGCACAGCGCGGCATTTAACGCCGAGGTTCCGAAGAACCCTTTACCGTTGATGCCGGTAGGATCGTCCGATTTGAGTGGCGCGTAATAAGCGTGCATCAGATGGGCGGTCTGGCTGCCCTGCATATTGAGCTGTTCCAGGAACGCAATGGCTGCATCCACGTCAAGCCCGCCATAAACGTCAAACTTCAGTTGCCGGTTGGTGTCAAATGCCAGTTGCGCCAGTTGCGCCAGCAAAGCTGAGTTCTGAGTGCCTCCTGACACGATGTAACCGTAATCATTAGGACTGTACTGCAACTTGGCGCGGGCCGCTGCGTAGTCTTCGGTTTCATACGCCATTCCGCCCTCGTCAAA
Source organism: Methylococcaceae bacterium (assembly GCA_051007495.1). Taxonomy (GTDB): domain Bacteria; phylum Pseudomonadota; class Gammaproteobacteria; order Methylococcales; family Methylococcaceae; genus CAIVXW01. Next base: position 9,983 of record JBPCSC010000171.1, read on the forward strand.
ACACAGCAAAATATCAGACGAAGCCGCCTTTTCTTTGCCGCTGCTGGCGTAGCCATAGGCCGACGAATCTGGCTGAACGACACTCGCATTAGCATTGATCTCAACGATTACCGCATCGGTAAACCGCGACACAATGTCGGGCAAAAAGCTGGACTGGCCATAATCATCTTTGCCGCCGGGATTAAGGGAGCCGTAGAACTGAAACAACAATTCGTCTTTTGAGTCCCGAATGCTCAAAGTGATCTTGTCGTTTGCGACGTCGACTCCGCCGGTCGATTTCTGCTCGGCATGAATGGCCAGCTTGATGCCGTCGTTGTGGCACTCCAGATGCTTCACTGCGAGAAAGAAGTCGCCTGTAGGCAAGTCGTCGCTGATGCTGAAACTGAGCAGATCAGCACTGGCAACGGCCCATTTGATGCTGGCAGCCGAAGTTGAAAGGCGCTGCACTACGGCCTGATAAGCTCCTGAGTTCAGCGCCTCTATCACATGCACCCATGCCTCATTCAAAGCGGAAACCCGAGTGGATTCGCCATGCCCTAAACGCCGCATGACGTTGCCGCGATCCACTAAAAATGGTTTATCAATGCGACCACGAGTGGAGCGCATGATAATCCCTATTACCTGATCAGATTGACCCGTTGCCGGTATTTCTGAGTTGTCCCGAAGTGGGTTCAACTGCACGCCCGGTTCTGATCCGAGCTGACGAGTAAAAGCCTGTGTCATAGTTTATTCTCCTCTGCTGGAGCGGTGGGGGGTTGCGGTTCAGGTTCTGCCGTTACGGGCTGTTGCTGCTGCGCCTTTTTGCCTTGATAAACCGGTTGCTGCTGTGCCACCAGCTCTTCAAGCGATACGGCTTGACCGTGCCGATTGAGCAAAGCGATCTGCTCAATCGAAGCGACAAGCCGCTGTAATTCGGCAAAACTTTTGACGCACGCTTCTTTTTTCCCTCCCAATGGAGGAAGAAACACATCAACTTCCGGGAACGCGAGATTTCTCGGCAAATGATTGGTAAGCCGCACATCAAGCGGAAACTTTGCATCCCCAAACAACTTACTGCACGACTTGTTGGCGCTTTCAGCCGCCATTTCTGGCGACCCTATGGTTAGCTTTCTCATTCCGCGTACCGTTTTAGGTCAGGTTGGTTATGTTGATCAGCGCGCACCCCATCGAGGAAGGGCCATGCGGGTTTACGCAGGTGTAATTTCTTGCGTAAAAACCGGCCCCGGTTTTCAAATCCATGTTGACTGCAAGCGGGATGACTGACGGGGCTACGGCATCGCCCAAAATAAATGGGTTGCGGGTTACGTCGGTCGCCCGACCGACACACAGAACCGTAGCACTTTGGTGTCCGCTTGAATCGACGCTTTCAGGGATAACCTTCGGCGCGTAATACACGTCGTACATGCCAAACAGACGGCCAACACGGGTAATGCCAGGACGAGTGGGCAAGCCGCTGGGAACGAACAAAGTGGATGGCAAGCTGAGCAACATCGAGCGCATGAACTTACCGACGTACAGGTGAGTTACTCCGTGGTTCATGGTTTCCAGGGCCATTTGCTGATCCACGGCTCCGAGTGGAGTCGCGAAGTCCTGGAATACCATCTCGCGGGTCTTTTGCGCGGTTGCGCCGGTGGCCCAGCCGAACTCGAAATCGGCCTGGTTGTTTTGCGCCAGACGCATGGCCATTTGGAGTACCTTGTAATGCCTTTCATTAGCGAACTGCTGCTGGATGCCGATTACGCTCTCAGAGTACGGGTCAAGACCGAGTTCGTTGGCCAGTTGGGTTCTTGAGTCGATGGTCTGTTGAGTGAATACGCGCCACGGATTGGCGTGTAGCTTAAACATCTGCACGCTGGTGATGATTTTGGGCGTAATGGAAGGGTTGCGCTCATAATCAATGAATCCCTCTACCAGGAGAGGAACTGAGGAAGGCAGCGGAGGGGTTGTGGTCAGGTTGATTGCGCCAGTATCAGTATTGATGCTGCCCGCTATAGCGTAGTCTGTACCGGAAATGGTGATTCCTCCGGAAATGGCAGACGGGCCTGATCCCGTTCCATCCACTTCACGAGCAGCCACGCGGCCCATGACGTATACCATGGCTCTGCCTCTAATCAGAGGAGAAACCAGACCGTTCGGGTCGCACGCATTTTCGGTGCTTTGAATGCAAGTGATTTTACCGGTCGCGTTGCCTGAAGCATCTATGGCGCATTGATGCACCCTGGATGATGAAATATAAGCATCGCCAGAATAGGCACCATCAAGAATCTGATTGGCCTTGTACGCGCCAAAATCAGTGTCGGCCTGATGCTGCATGATCGCCAGCCGCGCCTCATTCGAGCCAATGTCGGCAGGAAGATAATGAGCAAACGGAATGGCCTCGCTCATCATGGCCAAAATAGCCACTACTGCCCGATTAGGCTGCAAACCCTGCGGGTCGGAGGCGTTGCTGGACGCGCTATCAAGCGTAGGCAGCGAGAACCGCTGGCGAGCATCATCCGTAGTTGCGTAAGCGCAGTGGATGGCCTGCTCAACCAAATCAGCAGGAACCGATGTTCCGTGCTCGCGCTCGTAGCGGGAAATACCATCCAAAATGGCCTTTGTAATAAGTCCCTGGTCTTTCTCATCAAAAACAGCCTGAAGGTTTTCAGGTATAAGCCGCGCAATGCACGATTTATCTTCGGCTGAATCAAAAGTTCCGTGAGATGAAACAGACGCGGCTTTAAGCGCGTCTACAAATTTAGCTACGCCGGCGGTGGATTGCCGCTGGTAAGCGCGATCTAGCGTGTTTATCATGCCTAAGCCTTTATAAAAAGAGTTGCAACAGACTTAATTGTTTGCCTTTAAGTTGGCGGGGTATGGGCCAATTTTCCTGATATGTCCCGTTATGCGGGCATTAAAAAACCCAGCCTCAAAGCAATAATGAGACTGGGCTTGTGTGCTTACCGGCTTAATAACAGCCGCAAATAATGGGCGGAGGATTGGCCAGCAGCTGGCCATGGGCATACGAGTAATGCAGGCTCATACCGTCATACTCGGTTGACCCAATATCAATCTGCGCCAGATCAACCACAGGCTCAATGTGGGCGCGGACTACGCCATTGCTATCCATGACAACACATTCCCACACCAATCTATCCTGCGGAATGAAATTAGCCGTGACCTTCCCATCCAGCAAGGTTTTTGCTTCGCGTACAAACTCAAGTGCCTCGCGACTGGTTTTCCATATCAGCAACCACCGCTGAAGCCCTTCAGACCATTGATACCCGGCCTCGCCGATGCCCACCTTGGGGTCGGCAATGGCATCCAGGACAGTAACCTGCATTCCGTCGTGACGCCTTATCAGCGCATCCCGGTCGGAGATAGTCGAGACAATCTTGTCTCCCGTGTTGGCAATCAATACGGCCATACTTCACCTCGCCTTCAGCAAAACTCAATCAAAAAAACCGCCAGGCAGTTCCCCGTCCTGGCGGTTTTACGGCTATTCAGCTTTGCTGCTTAGACGTTGACGTACAGATACTGAACCTGAACTTGCTTGCCATCCCAGTCACCAGAAGCGTCAACGCTCACGATGAAGGTTTTGCCGGTGGCATCAGTGCCGTCAGCCAGAACCGGTGCATCGAAGGCGATGCCGTTCACGTCAACATAACGCACGGTGCCGAAGTTCATGATACCGTTCAGACCTGCCTTGGGGGCTTTGGTCAGCACGATTTTGTTGCTGGCAACGGTCAGGCTTTCCAGCTTAGGTATACCGCCGCCATTGGTGGCAGCAGCATCGGCGTATGCCTTCAGGCT
>JBPCSC010000172.1:0-7055 GCA_051007495.1 Methylococcaceae bacterium
GTGTTAGTACTTTATACCTATGGCTTATTGGCTCATCGATGATATTAATTGCCTCGGTTTTTGTGATTTGTTTTGGAGTGCTATTTTTAAATGGCTCCCATCCTGTTTCGCCCCACACCATCAATTCTGAGGCAATTTTTTTCCAGTCCGCATCGGTAGCTGTTTCCTCTTTATCATGTTGTACGTATACCTCACGGGCTATGTCTAAATAAGGTTGAAATATATCATAGGTTTCCGCTATAAGTTTGGTAGCATACGTAATAATCGTAGTCACTTGATTAACGGCGGCATGGTAGTAAGCATTTATACCTCGTGTCGGACTAAAAATATTATCTAAAGCAAAGTCAAGTTGACTATAAAGCCAATCGATACATTTGTACCTTTCGTCATTCCGTTCTTCTTGCGACATGCCCTTAATGTACTCGAATAAAAACAGAGCATCTTTATTTAATTTGTCCATAACGGGGCATGTCTCATTCTTGAGTTGTTCAATTATACCGTGGAGTGTTTCTAATTTGGATTCTAGTTGTTTTAAATATACGGGCCCTTTTACTACAAGATCTTTAATATTTTTATCTATGTCCTTAAGAGATGATGGCGGCCATAGATCAATTTCCAATTCTCTACTAGAAGCTTGTTCTATACTCCATTTTTCCCCAACTTCACTAATCCTAAGTGATTTTATTTTAATGAGGTTCTTTTGCTTATCGTAAGAAGTAGCTTTACGTAGTTTTGGTATAACATCATTTTTATCCTCAAATTCTGTTAATTTATTAACGATGTCCTCTGCAGTACGGATAAATATCGATTTACAGCCATAAGAGGTACATTCCTCTAAAATATCGTTGAAACGATCATAAGTCAGTCGGGCATTTTCCTTATCCCTTATGGTGGTTTCATTTATCTCAAGGGCTAAAAAGCTGGAAAAACATGTTTTATGATATTCCAGATGTTTTTTATCTGTTAAGTCATTGAGTACTTCATTAAAATTGAGATGCATGAAATGATTAGGTGCGGCCGCCCAGTGTTGCAGTTGTTCAATTTTGATTTTTAAATACTTGTCATGCGTATAGTGGATTTCTTGCTCAAAAGAGAGGAATAGTTTTCTAATAGCTTCCGTTTTCCCAACACCGACTATAAATTTATAATGTCTAGCAACGGCATTTTTAACCGTATTTTCATTATTTTGCTCTACTTTATTTTCATTACTTTGCTCTACTTGTTCACTTAATACTTCCTGGATATCCTTTTCTGTCACCGTTTGTGGTGTATGTTTAACTTTAGGTAAGCGCGGTGCTTCATTATTTTCTTTTATTGCTTCATTATTTTCTTTTATTGCTTCATCTAATTGCTTAGAATTAATTGATTTCATTGCAGGTACCGCATTATTTGGTAATGCTGATATGGATTCGCTTTTAGGAGAGCCACCACTCTTTCTTTTAAAAAAGGCAATTGCGGCTAAAACGAATATAATTACTCCGGCCAATATTTTCAATATTAAACCAAAACTAGCAGTTAATGCCTTTTTAAGTACGGCACCGATACCTTCTAAGGAAATATTAGTTGCTAGTTCATTGGTCTTTTTATTCTCATAATGTTCTAAGCCAACAATAATTTCATTACTCGGCAAATTCAGTTGATTGCAAATGGCCTCTGCGGAGATATGCATTATCTGTGCAGATGTAGCATCCAGCATAATGCCTTTATTTCTACACTCTTGTATTTTATCATGGAGGCACTCTAAAGAGTGCAAACTTTTAGCGTAACTTTCGTATGTTGCAATAGTATATTCTAGCTGTAAACTTTCCAAAGCAAGTAATTCATCTGAGTAATTTATTACGGTCTTTGATTGGTTATTATCTCGCGGCTCTACCTTGTTTGCCGAATCATCTTCCATTGCAAAAAATATTCCACGTGCGTATCTTGACATAGTGTTGCCTCATTAGGGTTTAATAAAGCCTAGTACGCTGCATTGGCGTACTAGGCTCTATGTCGTTTATGTGATTAAAACCATTGCGGTGCTGGCCAGTTCGATATCACCCGCAGGGGATTCTTTATACCAGCGCAGTCTAAAGGTCGCATATTCATCCGCGACCCACGTCAGTACGATGGGCTGATTCCAGTCGTCCACCGATACGATCTGACGATGGGCGCCATCAATCAGTTCGACATGGGTCGGCTCAGGGGCTTTCAGCTCTAGCTCCGGATCAAACAAAGGGTAAATACGGTAATACACTTTATCTAACCAGGTAGCGTATACGGTTTCTTTGGGGGCGATTCTAACGATAGTCGGAGAACCCGGTGGACCAGGGTTAAATTGCCGAACTAAAAAGACATCATCGCCATACGGGGCTAAGCCCGTACCCGGTTCGGTCAATACCCGCCAAGGCGTACTGGCTCCGTTTGGTGGATTCCTTAGCGTAATATCCACCGACTGGACGTGAACAAAGGGTTTAAACGATGGCGAGACTTCCCTTAGGTTGAGGGTGACGGTTTTGTGTTGCATATACCCATACCCTACCGGATCAAATGCCCCGCTGTCTTCTGTCAAAGTCACCTGATTGGTCACATCGAAATAAATGTTGCGATCTAACGTATACAAGTACCAGTTCAAACGATACCCTACATATTCACTGACGTAGTACGGCAGTGGAATCAATTTTACCGTATACGAGTGATTAGGATTGATGGTCTGAATTTGATACGCTTCGGTGATGTATTTTCCATCTCCGGTCACTGCACTGTAGGTCGATTCATTCGGTCCTAAATGGTACGCCAAGACTAAATTGTAACGCTGGCCAATGATCGTTGAGATATACTGATCCAATCCATACAGCGAGAACTTTGTGCCGTCGTCTGGTATACGGGCTATTTCACCCGTAGAGTAATGTACGACACCCATGGGATTCAGTGCCGAGACAGGTACATTTAACGGGAATGCAATCGTCCGATCTTCCGTGGCTGAGAAGAAAGGGCACTCCAGACTGATGTGGGTGATATACCGTACGGCAGCACTCACAGACCGAATGAAGCTGGTATTCTCCACCAGCAGTTGACGTTTACTGACGACATGGCCTTCGTCATTGTAACAGACCACCATAACCAATTCACCGTCAGGTAATTCCGCATGCGTATGACAGACCCCCACACACCGAATCGCATAGTTGGTATGGTCATCAATAGCGACCAACTCTAACGGCACTTGATCGGTCATAAAGGCACCGGAGCTGTCATACAGACGCGAAAGAATCGCATCGGGATTACCCGCATCCACCCCTTGAAAGATCTTGGCGTAGCGGGACATGGTGCCCGCGATCTTCAAACGGGCATCCACGGCTAGCACATGTGGATACACCGTTGTATCTAAATACAAGCGGTACGTATCACTAGGTGTACCGGGCCCGACCCCAAATAAGACATCGGTCGGCGTTAAGCCGTCCACCACGGGACTGTTTCGTAAAGGCTGTAAGTGGGGGATTAACGTGACCGGGTCAATGCTGTCGACTACAGAAACGCTGTAATACGGCCGGGTAATGTCTACGACCAGATCGTCGACCTTCGGCACATACTTCCCTGCACCCGTGCCACCTTGCCAGATTTCAGTGAGGTGCCAAACAGACCAGCGATCGGCCGGTCGATAAATAGGAACGATGCCGTCAGTACCGACGACACCAAGGACTGTGGGATTCGTCATGGAAGGCTCCGATGAGGATCTAAAGTAATAAAGGGTGACAGGTCCACACGGTTAGGACAATAGCGTTGCACGACCTTATGAATAAAACGGTATTGGTAGAGGTTAAGACTAACCGTAGCCTTGAGATGGATTGGGTGGATGCTGACATACCGTAAATCCAGTTGCGACTCGGGTTGGATCGGATCAAATGCCAACCAATCTTCATACGGTGCACACAGCTGTAAGAGGGTGGCCTCGTCGAGCTCGGGAATTAGATCGACCGTTGGAATTTCTTCCGCCAACAAAGAGAAAATCAACTTACAGAGAAAAGGACTTACGATCGCATATTGTTCAGGAATAGCCGCAATGCCTAACTCCGGTTGGGGTTGGATTCGGGTCAAGTATTGTCCTACTTGTGCATCGACCGCTAAAGCCGCATCCCGTAAGACTTCCGTCGGTGTTTCGGTTACCGAAATCATAGGCACCACAATTTCCTCAATGCAGTACGGTCGACCATTCGCTACCGCCAAAGGATCACGATGGGTGAGTTCTTCAGCAAACCGGACTTGATCCGGTAGTTTCAGGGTGCCGTCCACTACGATACGGTAGACTTTATCGGCCCGGACATCGTAACGGCGGTTCATGGACAGTGCGCCGTGCATTACAAAACCGTATTCTCGTCGCTGGTCTTCTACGTGATCCGGACGATACAGTCCGGTCATACGGACATGAATGGCTTGATCCTTTGTATTTGGTGCATCCGTTAAATAGGCTTTATTTAGAATCACCACGTCCGGGAAGCGGACGATGTAGTCTAACCCTTCAATCAGGCTGTATCCATTTAAGAACAGATCCAAACGATCGAATGGCAACAACAAGGGGTAATTCTTAAAGCCTTCACCGCGATCTTCCAGCGCCGATAAGGTAAAACGTAAACAGCCGTCAATGGGTACGAATTGCAGATCATAATCCAGAAAGCTCGCATCTGAACGTACGGCCAATAACGCATTAGAAACCGTCCCCCGCCAAACGACATCCGCGCCCTCGATGCGGTATTCATCCGTACCGGTGACATCGACCCACGGTCCTGACCATCCCGCCCCCGTGCGTTGACCGCGGTATACTCGGTATTCGCCGTCTATTGGCAAGGGCACCCTATCAATTCCGTACCGGGTATACGGTTGATAACTGCCTGCACCGCTGTGGGGTTCGATATAGACTGTCTCTGCATTTCGTGTCGTGTACAACGAATCATGGCGGTGTGCATACACGCCAATCCAACGGCCCATTTCATCGTATTCGTATATAGTCGCCCGGTTCTGTAAGCCGTATGCTAACGGTACTGTTCGGTAAATGCCATTAGGACTTCCTTCCACAGGCGATTGCCCTATCCAAACACTCAATGCGCGGTAGCCGTATGCCTGTTCGACGACATTAGGGGTAATGGCGGTTTGGGTTGACCCCATCAGCGCCACATACGGCGAAGCTTCCAATGCCGCTGCACGCCAATAGGACACAGAAGCCTCTGCACCGACCATGGCGTCCAGTATTTGCGAATCCGTCAGTCGGTAGAGTTCATGAATGCGGTGTGCTTCAAAAACTAACGGTCGTTGATAACCGCTGTAGCGGCGATGAAGCCGTACGTATAATTGCTCCAATGGCACGGGCTGTAGATTCTGCAGGTACCGTACGTACACTTGAACGGTCGAGACCGGTAGGCTGTAGTCTTGATGTGTTACCATCCGAACGACAGTAGGGTCATTACGGTGGTAGTAGAGGCCCCGTTGGAGGCCGGTAGACACTTTGTTGACCAGATAGATGTCCATGTCGTCGTGGTACTGAATCACCGGCTGTTCGACTTTAGGCGTATGAATCAAATATTTACGAACCGTATCCACTGTGCTGTCAAATAAAGGTAAGCTGTCGAGCCGGTATTCAATTGTTTCAAACACACTGCTGTCGTATACGTATTCAACGTAATCACCCAACTGCATTGTCGTCAGCGATAACCGGGGTGTCCACCACCCGTTGATGTATGCGGAGACTAATCCGGCTTTGAGTAGATACGTCTCATAGCGTTGTTGGAACCCCAACATATCGGTAGACCGCTGACAATACAGTCCTTCGGTATACAAGGGGATTGCAATACCGTCACTGCGAACACTGCGGTAAAAGGCATTCTGGTAAAACCGCACGTACAGCGTTTGACCATATGCGCCATCAAACGACTTCAAGGCTTTGACCGCTAGGATTAAATTATCGTCTTCGACCAGCGCATAATACAGGCTGTCTTTCGGCAGCTGCCGGCCATCGGCGGTATAACATTCAATGTACACGGTACTGGTATTGATCCAGTCTTTTATACACGTCCAGGGTGTCGTACCGTCCTCTTCACGGGCCAGGTGGATGATCTCGTCCGGACAATAGCCGATCTGAAACAGGTGATACACATCGTGCGTGGTGGGTAACGCCATCCAGGTTTGCAAGAGGGCATACCGCAGACGTGCACCCTGCGGCGGGGTCAAGCGTGCCGGTTTGAACACGTATTGTCGGTCTTGTTGGGGGTTACACCAGACATGCGTCACGGCATGCTGGACGAGCGGGTGTACCATGATAAAACCCTCAATAGGCTTCCAACGCTTCAAGCGCTCGGTTAATAAGACCACGGCGATCCGCCTCGACGTAATTGTCGAGTAATAGACTCATGGCATTGATGTAATCGGTGCGGACGGTGCCTTTAATATACCGCTCGGCTAATTTAGCGATATTCGAATTTCGGAATGTCCGTTCCTGCAACGCCGTATACACAATCGCCATCCAGGTCGGCGGATGTTCTAAGGCGACGGCTAAAATTTCTTTAGCATTCAAACCAAACCAACTCTGGCCGGTTAACGTCACTAAAACACCGGCGCTGAACTTTTCTAAACGAACATTTTGCAGGTAGTCTCGGACAGCATCACAATACCCATTAATGGTGCCTAATGCATAGCCTTTTGACAGAATACCGTCCACACACTCACGGATCAATGCGCCGGGAGCGGGGGTGGTTTTAATGATATGAATTACGGCTGCTTGCCGCGTTTCTTCGTCTAAATCAGGCGATTCTTGGAACAGTGATTGGTAGTGTAAGTAGCTCAAACAGAACAACGCCACTTGATCCCGAGGATCGAGGGCATACTGCCGCGAGATCAATTCACTCAGCCATCCCGCAAATACCGTACCGGCCAAAGGAAACTGTGATTGCAATTGATGGGTTGCGCCGGTCAACCACGCTAGGTTCAGGATGAACCGATCTCGAGCAAATTGGTATTCCGTGGTATTTCGGATGGGCGGAATTTTAGACCAATCATCGACTTCTAATCGCTCTTTGCGGACAAAAGGC
>JBPCSC010000173.1:0-5531 GCA_051007495.1 Methylococcaceae bacterium
ATTCATGATCCAGCAGCACCGGCAGCGGAGGCGTATCGGGGTGTTCCTGCACGAACACGATGGGAAAAGCACTGGCCGCTGCTCTAAATTCAGCCAAAACCACGTCTACGGTGTCAATGCCGGCGGCCACTGTGCGGTTGCCTTCACGCCGTACTTTCAGGTGGCGATGTTTGTGGGTGTTCAGAATTTCAAATCGTGCGGACATACGTTTTAACCGTGGGAATCTCCGAAGGGCAGCGCGTCCTGCAACCAGTTATCCGATTGCAGCACCGCCTTGCGTCGGGCAAAGGCTTCGGCTTCGGCCCGTTTCTGGGCTGCTCGTACCCAGCGCGACAACACTCTGGAAGCCAGGAATGCGAATTGATCTGGCCAGATCTTGACCAGATTTTGCTCCAGCATGGATCCGAACCGCATCAGCAGGCCGTCTTCCTGGCTGACAATCATGGCGACGCTGCCTGGATCACCCTGGCGGCCACAGCGACCGGCCAACTGGCGGTCGATGCGGGCGGATTCATTGCATTCGGCGATGATGACGTGCAAACCGCCCAGACGGCGGGATGTTTCCTCGAGCAGAATATCGGTGCCGCGTCCGGCCATGTTGGTGGCGATGGTGATGCGGCCGGATTCGCCGGCCCGGGCAATAATGCGGGCTTCCTCGGCATGCCGTTCGGCATTCAGCAGTTCGGCTTCGGCCCCACGTTCAGACAGCAACCTGGCCAGATGCCGGCTGGATTCTACGCTGCGTACGCCCACCAGCACCGGTCTACCCAGATCATGAACACTGAGAATTTCCTCGACTACGGCGTTCCATTTTTCCTGTGATCGGGCGTGAAGCCTGAGCGGTTGTTCCTTGGTGAGGCGGGGTTTGTGGGTGGGAATGCGCACCACACCAAGATGATAGATGCGCCATAACTCATCGGCGGCTTCGCTGGCCGTGCCGGTGGTGCCGGCCAGCCTGACAAACCGGCGGAAAAATGACTGGAAGCTCATCTGCCCCAGGGATTCGTTAGGGTCGGTCAGGGGAACCTGTTCCTTCGCCTCAATCGCTTGATGCAAGCCGGCGGTCAGGCTGCGCTCCGGGGTCATGCGTCCGGTAAATTCATCCAGCAGTACTACCTTGTTATCGACCACCAGATACTGATGCCCTGGCAGTATGAAATGCCTGACCATGAGGGCGTGGCGGATTAATTCTTCACGCCGGGCCGGAGTTCGCCACTCGGGCGCGAGTTCCTCAGCCTGTTTGGCCGATTGGTGATGAGTGCCATCATGCAGAACCAGCATTCGGGTTCTGGGATCGGAGTGGTAGTCGATTTCAGGTCGAAGTTCATCGGCCAGGCGACTGGCCCACAGCACGGCCTGCTGCATACCCGGTACTTCACGCGGTGCAGACAGAATGAGCGGGGTTACGGCTTCGTCGATCAAAACGCTGTCTGCTTCATCGACTATGGCGGTATGCAGGCCTCGCTGCAACATTAAGGCTGAGCGTGAATCTTCACCTGAAGCACCGGATAGCCACAAGCTGAATGCCTGGCGTTCGGCACCTTTACCGGCGCGGGTGGCCAGTCTGTCCCGCAAAAAATCGCCCAGCAGCGTTTTGGCGGTGACGTATACCACGTCGGCATCGTAGCGCGGTTGGCGCAATTCTGAGGCGATATCCCCCAAAGCGGCTTCCACACTAACACCGCAGGCCCGGTACAAAAGACTGTTCTGTTCGGCATCCCGACCCGCCAGGTAATCATTGGCGGTGATGACATGGCAGGCTTTACCGCTCCAGGCGGCCAGTATGGCGGCCAGGCTGACCGTCAAGGTTTTGCCCTCACCTGTGGCCATTTCAGCCAGCCAACCCCTGTGCAAGGCCAAAGCCCCCATAAACTGTACGGTGTAGGGGCGTTTTTGCACGGTTCTGTAGGCCATTTCACCAATCAGTGATAAGGATTCCACCAGTTGCCCGCCCGCTTCGATCGGATCGCGCCTAAAGGTTTCGGCGCTAGCGGTCAGTCGATCACGCAGTTCGGCCTCTTCCAGTGAGGCCCACTGAGCGTTTAATTCGCTGCATCGCAAGGCCTCTTGGTATGCAGCAGGATTACGGGCGCGGCAGCGTTTCCACAGGCCGTGTAGATGATCGACTCCGGCATCCAGTCCCTCGGGCAGTGGAGGCGGGATGTTCAGTATCCGTTGATTCATACCCGGAACCGGCGTTGCAGGAACTGACGCAAGCCGCGCTCCCATTGAAACAGCAAAGGACGCGCACTCAGCGTGAGGCGCATGACCCCCAACCGGCCGTGTACCAGCAGGGGTTCAGTGCCAGATGCCGGGGGCAATTCAGCCTGCACCCGGAAAAAGGGTTCGGCGGCAGCAAGCCCGTGGGAATCGGCCGGGTCAACGGCGATTTCTCCACCTCCGGCCATACCCAGTGCCTTGGAGGGCAAAATGCCGTTCTCGTGAGGCACCACCATGGTGGATCGGGCGGTGAGGTTGTTTTCCTCCTGACCGGCCAGACGGATTTCGCTCTGCTGGATGTGATCCTCAAACAAATGTGTGCCTACCTGAGGCAACACCGCCACAAAACGCCAATCTCCTTCTTCCACTATGGAACCCAGCACCCCGCCTCGGGCTACCCAGCGTCCTAAAGTGGCCTCGAATTCGCCGGTATTCCAAAGGCCACTGATGGGGGATGTTACCGTCAGTGCTTCGCGCTGGATTTCCAGTTGGGCCAGATTTTGTTCCACCGCCCTGCGCTGTTGCTGCATGGGGGCCAGATCAGCCACCGCCTGGGATACGGCGCGGAGTTCCTGAGCCTTTAATTGAGCCAGTTGTGCTTTTACGGCTTCTATTTCCAGGAGTAACTCCGGGTTTTCCATGCGCAATAAAGTTTGTCCGGCTTCCACCCTGCTGCCCGGTTGAGACAGGAGTTCAGTGATGCGCCCGGCCGAGTCGGTATGCAGTTGGCGGAAATGGGTGGCCTCGACCACGCCTTTGATGCGCACCCGGTCGGGTACCGGCATGATGCCTAAGACACCGATCAAGGCGATGCCTAAAAGCAGTCTGATCAACCCGGCGTGTACACGCTGTGCGCCCAGTTTGGGATCGGTAAGCAGATAGCGCAACAGCTTGAACAAGGGCATTATCAGTACTGAAAACCCCATGAACCAGGCCAGAATCACACCCAGATCAAGATACTGTTGGGCGATGAAAAAGATGATGGTGAACATCAGCACCACCCAGTAGACCAGGCTTAATACGCCGTAGGTGGGGAGTATCCACGCTTCGGCCGGGTTGTGGGCGGCGGGCTGAGCGGTGGGCAAGCGGAATATGAACCGCTCAATCAGGTAGCGTAATTGTTCGCGTGAACGCTGATACAGATTGGGCGTGTCGAGCAAATCAACCAATATGTGATAGCCATCAAACCGCAGCAGCGGGTTCAGGTTAAACAGCACGGTAGAAATGCTGGACGCGAATATGACGTTATAGGCCATGGCGTTGAGGGTTCCCGGGGCGGTATTGGCCCAGATCAGGGCGGCCACTGCGGCCACCGACAACTCGGCAAGCACCCCGGCAAAGCCGGTAAACACGCGATGCCAGCGGTTGCGAAATCCCCAGGAAGACGACGCATCCACATAAGGCATGGGGGCGAACATCAGCAACATAAGCCCCAAAGTATGTACCTCACCGCCGTAGTATTTACAGACGGCGGCATGGCCTAACTCATGTACCAGTTTGGCGATGACAAACCCTACGTACAACAGAATGAGGTTGCCGGGTGCGAGTACACCGGCAGACTGATGAAACAGATCATCAGCGCGATTGACCAGAGCCAGCAGGCCGGAAATCAAAAGCAGCAAATAAAGACCGATGCCGGTTCGCCCCAAAAGCCAGTCGATGAACGGCCTGGCCTGCTCCAGGTGGCGGTCGGGATCAAACACCGGAATGCGTATGGAGAGAAACCCCATCCACAAGGCGAGTCGTTCCTTGTTGCGGCGGCGGGTGTAGCGGGTGAACAAACTGGCGGAGGCGGAACTGCGATCGTACTGCAACAGATTGGACAAATTGAGTTGCCCCAGCAGTTGTACGATTTCCTCCTGACTGAGTGCCAAATCTGGCTCTACCGCCAGAGTTTCCTGCCACACTTCGTCTATGGTTCGGTCGAGGCTCATGCGACTGATGAACTGAAAGGCATCCGCAGAAACCCGAAACCAGTCGCTGCCCATGGAATCCCGCAAAATGACCCAGTGCTCTCCCTGAAAAAATTGCCGGTGGGCTTGAACGCCAGAACGCAAGGCGGCCCGTACGGAGGCAACCCGATGCCAGGCATCGCTGAAAGTACGTGTGGGGGCTTCGTGGGTACTCATGGGGATGGAATGCTGGAGGGTTTAGAAGCGGCAGACGGTTGGAATGTGGAGGAGGGGAGGGGAATGGCGGCTTCTGTTTACAGCCAGAAAAATTCCCTGAGGAAACGCACGGTGCGATGGGTGAGAATCCAGATCAGTTTGCGTGGGCCTACGTCGATTTTGGCGTTGCCGCCCATGCCGGGACGCCACCAGTCTTGTTCTTCGGCTTCAAGCCGGGCACGGGCCAGAAACACATTATGGCCGTCACGCTGAGTGGCTACCGGGTCTACCCGATCGACGACCAGCGCGAAACGCTGCTCAGGTCGACCAACCAAAGCCACCTCACCCCGCATTCCGTCCAATACCTCATGCACATCGACCTGATCAATCGCCAGTTCCAGGTCAATATTTTCGGTTTCAGCCAGTTTGAGCAGCAGATCACCCTTACGCAAAGGTGCGCCCAGATTTTTCTTGAGTTCGCCCTCGACCACGATACCGGCCTTGGGGGCAGTAACTTCGGCTTGTTCTAGCTGATGTCGAACCAGCATCAGTCGGGCTTCGGATTGTTGTTTGCGTGCCAGGGCAATCTGCATTTCGGCCAGTTGTCGAGTCGCCTGGCTTTTTTCAGCCTCCCGCTCGAAGCGTGCCACGTCAGCGGCCGCCATGGATGCCTCCTGCGTCAGGTCACGGGTGTCCAGTCGTACCAGGGTTTGTCCGGGTTCAACCCGATCGCCCACTTCCACGTCAACGCGTTGTAGATAGCCATCAAACGGAGCGGGCATGAATAGAAGATCACGGCTTCGCAGGGTGACACCGGCATCAATGCGGTAAGGCCAAGGTACTAGAGATAACGCTAAAACCAGTGTGAATGCCGTAAGTCCGGCCAGTTTCCAGGCGGTGTGTTTGGGGCGGGCGAGTTGTTCTTTGAGGCTATCCAGACCATCACGCAGACGATCCATCAGTCCTCGTTCCCTACGACGCCAATCGCAGAGAGGACGCGCACTCATCCCGGTAATCAAATCCAGCTCGAAAGTTTCCGCTTCACTGAGTACACCCGCTTGACGCTCGACCGTCACCACGGCGATCAGGTCGCTTCCTGAACGTATGGGCAGCGACGTGACGCTGCCCAATCCCTGCTTGCGGGCGTAGGTTTCGTGTGCGCGTCCTCTCTGCGATTTGCGTCGTAGGGAACGAGGACTGATG
>JBPCSC010000174.1:0-17410 GCA_051007495.1 Methylococcaceae bacterium
TTTGACGTAAACCCTGCCGGTCAATAATGGCATCGGCGGTGTCTTGAGATTCCCACAAAGCCTCAAATACCTGTTTGGCGATTTTGCCCGAGATGGTTTCATCGGCAATGCGTTGAATCAAACCGGCCAGCCTGAGCGCATTAACCGGGCTTTGGTCTATGTCCAGACCGGCTTTGTTCAGTGCGGCGGATAAATCCCCCATTACCCAGTTGGCGATCAGTTTTGGGTCGCCCTCCGCTGCCTGGATGACCGCCTCGTAATACTGCGCCATTTCTCGTGTGGCGGTTAATACCGCTGCATCATAAGGACTTAGGCCATATTGGGTTTTGAACCGCTCACGCTTTTCATCGGGTAGTTCCGGCAATTCAGCGCGTATCTGCTCGATATACGCACTGGAAATCACCAGAGGCAGTAAGTCGGGATCGGGAAAATACCGGTAATCATTGGCTTCTTCCTTACTGCGCATGGAACGGGTTTCATCCTTGTTGGCATCATACAGACGGGTTTCCTGTATGACTGTGCCGCCGTTTTCCAGTAACTCAATCTGGCGTTCCACTTCGTAGTTTATGGCGCGTTCGACAAAACGGAAGGAATTCAGGTTTTTAATTTCAGCCCGAGTGCCAAAGCTGTCTTGTCCTTTAGGGCGTACCGATACATTGGCATCGCAGCGAAACGAGCCTTCCTGCATATTGCCGTCGCAGATTTCCAGATACCGCACCAGGGCGTGAATCTTCTTCATGTAGGCCACGGCTTCCCGGGCCGAACGCATATCCGGTTCGGAGACTATTTCAAGCAAGGGCGTTCCGGCCCGGTTCAGGTCTATGCCGGTGGCACCGTGAAAATCCTCATGCAGGGATTTTCCGGCATCTTCTTCCAGATGGGCACGAGTAACCCCTATGATTTTTTCTTCACCATCGACATCAATGGACATTTGTCCTTTGGCGACTACGGGTAAATCATACTGGCTGATCTGATACCCTTTGGGCAGATCGGGATAAAAGTAGTTTTTACGGGCGAATACCGAATAAGGCGTAATTTCAGCCCCTATGGCCAAACCCAGTTTGACGGCCATGCGTACGGCTTCCTGGTTGAGCACGGGTAATACCCCTGGAAGTGCTAAATCTATCGCACAGGCCTGGGTATTGGGTTCGGCTCCGTAGGCGGTGGGGGCACCTGAGAAAATTTTGGATTTGGTAGCAAGCTGGGCGTGAATTTCCAGCCCTATGACAGTTTCCCATTGCATGATATTGCTATGACCTGATGAAGCAGTGTTGACGAAACGGAGGGTTTGATTACACACAGGACGGTGGCTGTCTGGAATGCCAGTCGGTGACCTGCTGATAACGATGCGCCAGATTCAGCAAACGATCTTCGCTGAAATAATTGCCTATAAGCTGCATACCGACTGGCAATTCTTTTGAAAATCCTACCGGCAGCGACAGGCCGGGTAATCCGGCCAGATTGACACCTATGGTGTAGATATCGGAAAGATACATGGAGACCGGGTCGCTGGTTTTTTCACCCAGACGGAAGGCCACCGAGGGCGTACTCGGCCCTAAGATAATATCTACCGACTGAAACGCCTGTTGAAAATCGTCGCTGATTAACCGGCGGATTTTCTGTGCTTTAAGGTAATAGGCATCGTAATAGCCGGCCGACAGTGCGTAGGTTCCCATGAGTATGCGGCGTTTGACTTCAGCCCCAAAACCCTCGCCCCTGGAACGGGTATATAGATCAAGCAAATCCTTGGGGTTATCACAACGATGGCCGTAGCGTACTCCGTCGTAACGGGCCAGATTGGACGAGCATTCTGCCGGAGCCACCACGTAATAAGCCGGAACCGAAAGCTTCATGTTGGGCAGGGAAATGTCGCTGATGATGGCCCCCAGCTTGCGGTATTCCTCCACTGCTGCGCGTATCGGGGCTTCAATGGCGGGGTCTAGTCCGGCATCGAAAAACTCCCTGGGTAAACCAATACGCAGGCCTTTTATGTTGTCGTTGAGCGCTGCGGTGTAGTCGGGGACGGGGTGGTCTACGCTGGTGGAGTCTTTTTCATCAAAACCGGCCATGACCTGCAACATCAACGCGCAGTCTTCGGCGGTTCTGGCCATGGGACCGGCTTGATCCAGGCTGGAGGCAAAGGCGATCATGCCCCAGCGCGACACCCGGCCGTATGTGGGCTTGATGCCGGTGATGCCACAAAAGGCCGCTGGCTGGCGTATGGAACCGCCGGTGTCGGTGCCGGTGGCTCCTGGGGCTAGCCCGCCCGCGACTGCCGCAGCGGAACCACCCGAAGAGCCGCCGGGAACAGTTTGGATGTCCCAGGGGTTTTTTACCGGGCCGTAGTAGCTGGTTTCGTTGGAAGAACCCATGGCGAATTCGTCCATGTTCAGTTTGCCCAGCATCACGCTGTCTACCGCCTTGAAACGGCTGACTACCGTGGCATCGTAGGGGGCGATAAACGGATCCAGCATCTTTGAGCCACAACTGGTGCGTAGACCTTGAGTGCAGAAGATGTCTTTTTGGGCGATCGGGATGCCGGTGAGAGGCTCCGCCTGACCTTGGGCGATGCGGGCATCGGCAGCCCGGGCCGCCGCCAGTGCGGCTTCTTCGGTGACGGTGATGTAGCAATTCAGCAGAGGGTTATGCTGGCGGATACGGGTCAGGTAGGCTTGGGTGAGTTCCAGGCTGCTGAATGCCTTGTTTGTCAATCCGTGGGCCAGTTGGGCAATGGTGAGGGTGTGCATGGTGACGTTTGTTTATTCAATGACCTTGGGAACCAGGTACAGTCCGGCTTCGATTCTGGGGGCGTGCCGCTGGAAGGCGTCACGCTGATCGGGTTCGGATGGAATATCGGGCCTGAGACGCTGGATTTGTTCCATGGGATGAGCCATGGGCTGAACCGTGCGGGTGTCTATGCCATCCATTTGGGCGACAAAATCGAGTATGCCGGACAGATCATGAGCATAGGACTCGACCTGATCGGCATTGATGGCAACACGGGCCAGCCACGCGATGCGGTTTACGTTTTCTGCGGTGAGGGACATGAGATTACCTGAAAGAGCGTTAGTGGTTGGACCGCTGCACGACACTGTCTACGCGGTGTGAACGCAAGTAGTGTCTGACCTTTTCCACGTCGGTCAAAGTGGCGTAAGGGCCTACCTTGACCCGGAACCAGGTCGAGTTGTCGACTTGAATCATTTCCAGTTTGGCAGGAATTTTAAGCTCCACGATGCTGGATTTGAGTATTTCGGCATCCTGCTGATTGATGAACGAACCCACTTGTATGAAATAACGAGCGACCTTGGGTGGGGTTTTGCTGTTTTGTTCTTCCCGTTTGATGGTTTTGACTTCGTTGTCACCCATGATGACTTCATGCTCCGACAGGATTTTATAAAAGGTGAAGCGGGGTTCCTGTTTGAGCGTGGGCGTAGCGGCGACAATAACTTCTTTGCGTATGGGCAGAGCAGGGGAGGGCATCGGGTTGAGCTGAGCACTAACCACCGGTGTACTGACTACCGAAGCACTGACTATCGGAGTGCTGATCACCGTAAGAGGTGGTGCGGATTTTTTCTGATTGATCAGTAAATAGCCCGCTAAGGCCAAAGCACTAAAAATCAGCACGCCTGCCAGCAGCAAAACCCTGGGGTTTTTGGAACGGGGGGCTTGTTCTCTGAACGCAGGAATGCGGTTTTTGTAATCCCGTTGCATGGTTTACATGGCTTCGGGGGCTGATACATCCAGCAGATACAAACCGTTGGCCAACACCCGGCGTACTGCTGCAATCAGGTTCAGACGGGCATTGCGCAGGTCGGCATCCTCCACCAGAAAGGAGTGAGCGTTGTAGTAGGTGTGAAATTCATGGGCCAGGTCGCGTAGATAATGAGCCAGATGGTGCGGCTCGTGGTTGAGGGCCGAGGTTTCGACAACTTCAGGATAACGGGACAGGCTGGTCAGCAGGGCGGATTCTTGCGGTTCTTCCAGGCGATGCAGTGCTGCCATGCCGGCGGTCAGGTCGCGTGTCCAGCCTTTTTCGTCAAGTTGCCTGAAGACGCTGCAAATCCGGGCGTGGGCGTACTGAACATAATAGACCGGGTTTTCGTTGCTGCGGGCAGTGGCCAGTTCCAGGTCGAAATCCATGTGCTGATCGGACTTTCTCAACACATAGAAAAAACGGGCCGCGTCTTTGCCTATTTCATTACGTAACTGGCGTAAGGTGACGAACTCACCGGAGCGAGTGGACATCTGCACCCGTTCTTCTCCTCGCCACAACACCGCAAACTGCACCAATAACACCTGTAACCGCTCGGGATTTTGCCCCATGGCTTCCAGTGCGGCTTTGACTCTGGGGATGTATCCGTGGTGATCGGACCCCCAGATATTAATAATTCGGTCAAAGCCGCGCTCGAATTTGTCCAGATGGTAGGCGATATCCGAAGCGAAATAAGTGGCCTGGCCGTTGTCTCTGACGACCACGCGGTCTTTTTCGTCACCCAGGCGCGAAGAGGCAAACCACAGCGCACCGTCTTGAGTATAGAGGTAACCGGCCTGGCGCAGGGTTTCAATCGCCCGTTGCACCGCGCCCGTGTCGGTCAGGCTGCGTTCGGAAAACCAGCGTTGATAACGCACCCCGAATTCATCCAGATCCTGGCGTATGTCCTCCTGGATGCTGGTCAGGCCGGCATCAAAAACCCTGCGGTAATCGTCTTCCCCCAGCAAGAATTTGGCGCGGGCAATCAGGGCATCAATGTGTAGTTCCTTGTCGCCTCCTTGCGGTTCGTCGGGGGGGAGATCGGTGTGAACCTGGTCAGCGGTACGCAGGAAGCGATCACCCACAGCGTGCATTAAGTCCTGGGCGATGCTGCGTACATATTCACCCCGGTAGCCATTAGCGGGAAATACCAGGCCTATTCCCTGGGCTTCCAGATACCGTAACCAGACACTCGTCGCCAGGATGTCCATTTGTCGGCCGGCATCGTTGACGTAATACTCACGCACCACCTCAAACCCTATGGCTTCCAGCAGATTGGCTACGGTAGCCCCATAAGCCGCACCACGCCCATGACCGACATGCAAAGGGCCGGTTGGGTTGGCTGAGACGAATTCCACCTGGATTTTCTGACCCACGCCCGTTTGGGCGTGCCCGTAAGCCTGACCCAGTTCGTGGATGGTGTGCACCACCTGAAAGCGGGACGCACCCGTAAGAAAGAAATTGATAAAGCCGGGTCCTGCGATTTCCGCCTTGGTGATGGCCGGGTGCTGTTCAATGCGGGCGATCAGTTTTTCAGCCATGGCGCGGGGTGCCCTGCGGGCCGCTTTGGCCAGAGTCATGGCCAGATTGGTAGCAAAATCGCCGTGTTGTGTGTCACGGGTGCGTTCCACGGCAACAGGCACGCTGATTTCAACCGGCAAATCTCCAGAGCGATGCAGGGCGTGAACCGCATCCAGCAGCAGGTTTTCCAGGGTTTTCTTCATCGAGTGAGCAAAATGGGGGTGTAAAGGCCGGGCATTATCCTAAAAGAATCCGCAATAAGGCAATGACAAACGCTACGCACACGCATAAAAATCATTGGATGTTCAGTCCCGTTTATGGATAAATGGCCCGCCTAACAACCGCCACACTACCCGTCATCCTTCCCATGCTTCGTCGATACCTGAACCTCATTGCCGCCGTGGCAGCCGGTCTGGGCGTGTATGGCTTGCTGGGCGGATGGTTATTACCCGCCTGGTTGCAGCATGTGGTGCTGCCGGATTGGGCCACGCGCCACCTGCTTGGCGTGTCGGTCAATTCACTGACAATAAACCCCTACACCCTAAACATTTCCGTGCATGAGGCCTGGATTACCCCCTCAGATGGCCAACCCTGGCTGGGTGTGCATGGTGCCGAGGTACAGGTCGACGCTTCGGAAAGCCTCAAAAAACAAACCCTGGTACTGGAAGCCCGCGTACGGGGCATGACCGCCCACATAGACCGTCAAACCGGAGGCCTGCGCGGATTCTCGCAATTAAGTGGTGATTCAACGCCTGAATCCTCTGGCCCTCCGTCGCATATTCCCGTGTATCTGCGTCAACTGCTGATTGAAGACTCTCAACTCGTTTACCACGATCAAACCGGGCACACCCCACTGCACCGCACCGTCAAACGCTGGGCATTGCGCCTGGAACAGGAAGAAGGGCCTGCCGCCATTCAGGCGCGATACGAGGCCTCACTCGCAACCGATCAAGACGAACAACTCCAGACACACGGACACATTCAGTGGTATCCGCTAAAGCTTGAAGGCACGCTTACGGTAAATCACCTGCACTGGCCCGATTGGGGAACACGCTATGCCGGCCTATCCGGGTTAACCTGGCAAGGTGGAACCCTCAACATTGAGGCCGGTTATCGTGTGAATCACGCCACCGCCACTGCATTAACACTGACGCTAAACGGTTCCGCACAACAGTTGGCGGTAGTCTTAAACTCCGGGCAAAACATTAGCCTGGGTCAACTCGGCCTGAATGGGCTAGAGTATTCGTTTCCTGAAAACCGCTTATCCCTGCAACAACTGGGATTAACGTCCATAACACTCACCAACGCCGACCAACCGGCCAATTCAATAGAGTCTGTTCGACTCAGCGATATACAATACAATTTAGCCGACAATACGCTGCATCTGGGTCGACTGGAAACCGACCACGCCCTTTTGCATACGGGTATAGAAGCCAGCGGTCGAATGAATTTTTCGGGTTGGCCCGATACCCCTCAAAAACCGCCACCACCGGTTACTGAGCCGGTTACTGAATCAAGCCCCACATTGAATATAAGCCTGGACGATCTGAAACTCGATGATTACACAGTGGACTTCCAGGATGCCAGTCGCGGTGTGCCGGTACAGTTACCCTTGAATACCGTATCCCTGCGTATGCAGAACCTGAACACCAAAGCGACATCGCCGGTGCAACTGGATATGACTGTAGATATAGGCAGGAAAGGCCGGTTCAGAGTATCCGGCCAGGGGCAAATATCTCCACCCTCCCTGGAAGCCAGACTGGACATGAGCGAAGTAAACCTCAAACCGTTTGAAGCGTATTGGGATGAATGGACAGGGTTTGAACTGGTGTCCGGGCAGGTCAATTTGCAGGGTAATCTGGCCTTAAAACCCGACAGGAATGAAAATACCTTTTCAGGCGATGTAGAAATTACCCATTTCAAAACCATGGACAAACTGGAAAAAAAGGATTTTGCCGACTGGGAATCCTTACGACTGGACGGCCTGGTTCTGGACACGCAACCCCAAAAAGCCAGTTTCAAATCCATAGTATTCAGAAAACCACAGGCCCGAATAGTAGTAGACAAGGACGGTTCAATTAATCTCGCCAGACAACTGCTCAAAAACACGGAAAAGAAAACCAGCGCATCCACCCCGTGGCCATTAGTAATAGGCACACTGCGCATTATTGACGGCGGCATGAATTTTTCAGATATGACACTGGAACCCCGCTTTACCAGTGATATCAAGGCACTGAATGGCAATATCAGGGGCTTGTCAACCCGATCCAGGGCCGAGGTATTGATCACGGGCAATCTCAACGAACGATCGCCTGTACGTATTACCGGGCAGTTCAATCCATTTGAAACCGATAACTTCACCGATGTCACCATGACCTTCAACAATGTTAATCTGACCAACCTGTCGCCTTATTCAGGCAAGTTTGCCGGATACCGCATAGAAAAAGGTAAGCTTGATCTTGATCTGCATTACCAGTTGGCAGGCCGTACACTCAAGGCTGAAAACCGCATGCGACTTAACCAGTTAGTATTGGGTGAGCGGGTGGATAGCCCTGATGCCACACACTTGCCGGTACGTTGGGCCTTGGCCCTGCTTGAAGATTCAGACGGTAAAATAGACATCAGCCTGCCGGTCAGAGGCCGACTGGATGACCCGCAATTCAGTATACGCAATCTGCTTGGAGTGGCCCTGACCCAAACCGTAACCAAACTGGTCAGTTCACCCTTTTCGGTATTAGGCAAACTGACGGCCTGGCACAATCATGAAGAACTGGCCTGGATAGGGTTTGAAGCCGGAGACAATCAACTCAGCGAACCCTCCCGTACCAAACTGAATGCGGTCGCCGATATACTCAAACAAAGGCCCGGTATAAACCTCGACATCAAAAGCCAGGCCAACTGGAACCAGGATCGCCGGGTATTGGCTGAACAGGCATTTAAAGAGTATCTGGACAATCGTTACCGCATGGAGCGCAAACCCCGTCGCCCTGAAGACAAACCGGATGAAAGCGAATATAACCGTCTGGTCACGGTATTCTTCCTGGAAAATTATCCGGTAAGCCCTGAAACCAGAAGCCTGGCCGACACCCCAAATGCCATACTGGATAAAACCAACCTACAGAAAGCAATAAAACGCATACTCGACGACTGGCCGGTAGATGAACCCGATCTACGCCAGTTGGCCATGCGCAGAAGCGAATCCATACGCCGTTATCTGGCTGAATCATCAGGTATACCCGATGCCCGGATTTTCCTGCTGGATGTACAGGTTGGAACCGCAGATAACCCTGAAACCCAATCCTTTCTGAGTCTGTCTGTACTCTCCTGACTGAATTTATCAACCCTCATTATATTTCCATTACTACCTGCATGAACAATACTGATACATTAAACCCGACTACACTTCATGATCCGGTGTCTGGTTCAACTGCCTGCAGCCTGATCAATCCCAACGATACCGAAGTATTACTGAGTGTGCCGCTGCCCGTACCTGAACCTGGAACACTGGAATTATGGGTGGATGGAGACTGTGTCGGAGTTCCGTATATGGACTCAACCCAGGTGTGCGGCGACATACTTGAAGACGTGAACCAGTTAATCAATGCAGGATTCGAGAACGGATTGGAACCCTGGATGCTGCGTGATACTGCGCCCGAGTCATTCACCATGGCCACGGATTTCAGCGCGGAATGGACATTAAAAGGAGGGCACACCGCTTATATCTATCAGGAAGGCCATGCAGGCCATGAAGCAATACTCACCTATACAGACCCGGAAGAAGGGGAATATCTGGCGGTAAAACCCGGTGGGCGTTACCGCTTTATGGGCTATTTTGGCCTGCACCGTTGTGTGGCCGATGTCATGCTGGAATTCATGACGGATGCACCTGGAATCATTAAAACCGAACGCCTTTCCATAATCGGGCAAAAACTGGGCGGAGCATCACTGGATGGTTATCTTGCAGTATCGCAACTCATACGAGCACCCCTTGCGGCCAGCAAAGTTCGGCTAAGCCTTATCAAACAACCCACCCAACCCGGCATGGAACATAGTTTCCTGTTTTTCACCCGCCTGTTCTGGGGTATGACATCCACTCAGTCAGAACACCCATGCTGGCAGGATTACACCAGCGAACCCAAACTCATGGCCAGGTTGAGAACGCACAGTATGCATGGGGGTGGGGTTATGCGTATCAATCTGCCTGAAAAAGTATATGACGGCAGCACCCATGAACTCTCGATCAAACACAGATCAACCGGCCTGCATATACACGGTTCCCCGCTTGCATTTCGTTACGATAACCCCATTACCGGGCAAATCGAGCAACTGGAAGGGACTGTAGTATGCGGTTGGGCGCGTGCCGAACGCAGCACAGGAATACCTTTACTCACAGGCTTGTGGGTAGATGGCCGACTGGCAACCAGTCAAGTCGCCAACAGGCCACATAAACGGGGCGAATACGGGTTTCGTCTGGCGATACCCACAGAGTATCTGGACGGCAATCCACATACCCTGGTAGTGCGTGCTCCCGTATTAGGCCCCATGATTGGAGCACGAGTGGAATTATTACCCCACTCCATAACCCCGTGGGAGGTATTACACGCCAATACCGGATTGGCAACCGCTACTTTGGCCAGTCCAGCCACACTGTACCGTCATCTCTCGCTGTTAAACGCACTGAAAGCCGCCTCAGGAGTAGACAGAAGCGATCCTGAAGGGCAAGCCATCTGGCGGGAACACAGGGAATCATTATCGCTATGGCATGACATACTGGCCACCGGCTTCGAGAAAAACAAACGTTTTGTGCCACTGGTTTTTCCTCAACATGAAACCCCTAAAGTGTCCATCATCATACCGGTACACAACAAGTTTGCCGTCACGTATCACTGCCTGGTCGCCTTATTGTTTTCTTATAATCGCGCCAGTTTTGAAGTAATAGTGGTAGATGATGGTTCTAATGATCAGACTACCCGGTTGGCTGCACTGGTATCGGGTATTAAATACCTGAGAAATCCAATGGCACAAGGTTTTGTCGATTCCTGTAATGCCGGTGCCGCCGAGGCCGTAGGCCAGTATATTGTTTTTCTCAATAACGATACCGAACCCACCGCAGCATGGCTGGATGAACTGCTGTATGTATTCACACATTTTGATGGCGTGGGTTTGGCCGGTTCCAAACTCATTTACGCCGACGGACGCTTGCAGGAAGCCGGAGGAATTGTCTGGAAAAGCGGGGATCCCTGGAATTATGGCCGTGGCGGAAACGCCAATGACCCACGCTATAACTACACCCGTCAGGCGGATTATCTATCTGGCGCTGCCATCATGTTGCCACGCAGGATATGGCAGGAAGTTGGCGGATTCAGCCATGAATTCAGACCGGCCTATTTTGAAGATACCGATCTGGCCTTCAAGGTGAGGGCGACAGGCTATAAAACCGTATATGCACCCTTGTCGGTGGTGTATCACTTTGAGGGTTTAAGCAGTGGTACGGATGTCGCCTCCGGCATGAAAAAATATCAGGAAATAAACCGCCCAAAATTCAAAAGCAAATGGGTGCAGGCCTGTCGAAATCACGGAGAACTCGGGCAACAGGTCGAGTTGAACAAGGATCGCGGCATATTTTATCGGGCTTTGGTTATAGATTATCAAATGCCCAGACCAGACCGGGATGCCGGCAGTTATGCCGCGATACAGGAAATGCGTTTGCTACAGGCTTTGGGGTTCAAGGTGAGTTTTGTGGCGGATAATCTGGCCTATCTCGGAGAATATAACGACAGATTACAGCGCATGGGTATTGAAGTCATACACGCGCCGTTCGTAACGTCTATTGCCGCACTGCTGGAACAACGCGGCAGGGAGTTTGATCTGGTGTATATCACACGATATTACATTGCCCGCAACCACATATCGGCAGTGCGTCAGTTTGCCCCTCAGGCCAAAATCCTGTTCTGTAATGCCGATTTGCATTTTCTCAGGGAAATGCGCAGTGCAATTCAAACCGGCAACCATGAATTATTACTAAAGGCCGAGACCATCCGCACTGAAGAACTGGCGGTTATGAAAGAAGTGGATGTAACCCTCTCGTATAACCTTACCGAACACGCTGTAATCCAGTCACATAATGGTTTGGATACCCAGGTCGCCTTATGTCCCTGGGTAGTGGATACACAGGAATTCATCCCATTATTTGCCACACGATTCGACATAGCCTTTATTGGTGGTTTTAACCATACACCCAATCAGGAAGCGGTCGTGTTTTTTGTGCGTGAGGTCATGCCCATACTGGCTGAACGCCTGCCGGAAGCGCGATTCATCATTTATGGCAGCCAGATTCCGCCCTCCATAGAAGCACTGGCAAGCCAGCAGGTTTTGGTTGGGGGCATGGTGGAACAAGTCAGCGAAGTATTTGATACCTGCCGGGTTTTTGTAGCCCCTTTGCAAACCGGTGCCGGAGTAAAAGGCAAGGTGATGGATGCCTTATCTTATGGCGTTCCCTGTGTATTATCCGAACTGGCCGCTGAAGGAATACATTTAAGACACGGTATGGAAGCCCTGATAGCCCGCACACCGGAGGAATGGGCCGAGTCCATTACAGTACTGTATCGGGATCATGAACTCTGGCAGCGTGTATCCACACACGCCTTGCAATTCGTACAGGAACATCATTCCTTTGAACAAGGGAAAAAACTAATGCGTAAAGCCCTGGTACAGGCGGAAATCTATCCTCCTGATGAAGTAAAAACCCTGGTATTCAATACAGCCAGAGTCAATTAAATTTTCAAACCCGCCAACCCTTACCATCATGCACAAGCGACACGTCATTATTCATTATCATTTTTTCAAAAATGCCGGTACATCGCTGGATCATATCCTGAAAAAAGCCTTCCCGCAGGCCTGGATGCAAATGGAGGCCGACGAACAAGGCCCGGTTACTGCCGAACGCATGCTCGGTGAGTTTGCAAACAAACCCGAGCTTAAAGTTATTTCCTCACATACGGCCCGATTATCCTTACCCAGGACTGACGATGTGCAGATTTATCCTGTGGTATTTATCCGTCATCCACTGGACAGGGTTTTATCGGTATATCAGTTTGAGCGCAAACAAACCCAGGATACCGAAGGCTCAATACAGGCACGTAAACTGGATCTGCCCGAGTTTGTCACCTGGCGACTGGATAGACCCAGAGACACCTCATTTCGTAATTTTCAGTGTCATCGTCTGGCCGGACTGGCCAATGGCAGTGCTGAACAGGATATTTTTCAGCGCGGATTAAAAGGATTGCAAAGCCTGCCTTATGTCGGAATGGTTGAAGCCTTTGACCCATCCATAGCCTTATTGCAAAACTGGTTGCAAACGGGTTTTCCAGGACTACGCCTGGAGACGGCTAAACTCAATGTCACCCAATCGGAAGATTCCTCACTGTCGGGGCGACTGGCCCATCTTAAAACCTGCCTGGGTAATGAGTTGTATGCACAACTGGTGAAAGAAAATGAAGCCGATTTAGGCCTTTATCGCCATGTTGCCCAAATGTATGATCGACTGCTTGAACGGGAAGCAACCGGGCGTTATGCCATAGCCAATCCACCCAATCCTGCATGACCATGATTGACCGTCGTACCCACGCGGAAGATACGGGCAGTCGAACGCCGTATCGGGTAAAAAACAGTATACGCTGGAAACTCCTGAGCGCGTTATTGGGTTCCATCGTGATACTGGTAGTGGCTCTGACCGCCATGGAACTGGCATTGGAGAAAAAAATACTGGAAACCGAACTGGCGCATCGGATCGCACTGATGAAGGAAAATCTGGTTGAACGAAGCAAAGGCTTGTCAGGACTGCTGCTGACTCAGGTCGAAAATGAAGTGGCCACTTTTAACTTTTCGCAGATACAGAAACTGCTAAAAACCGCTATTGACGAATCGCCGCTACTTGAATATGCCATACTGGTTAATACGGAAGGACGCGCATTTATAGACACGCTGCACCCTGAACGGGAACAGGAAATACTGAATACAGAAGCGGATCGCTATGCCTTAAACCAGGATGCACAAACCTGGCTGGAATATGCCGAGACGAACAGCATCGAATACATATTGCCCATACATTTTGGAGCGACGCGCTGGGGCGTTTTGCGACTGGGCTATACCATGCAACCCTTACTACAGGAAATTGCACGCTCCAGAGCGGAGAGCGTGGCCATTACGCGTGAATTACTTCTTGATACGGCCGCTATTGCAGTGGTTATTCTCCTGCTGGGTTCGGGTATGGTATTGGTGTTATCAACTACCCTGACTCGTCCTCTGGTCAGGCTTACTGAATCGGTACGCGAACTGGGCAGGGGTAATTATGACCAGGCGGCGCGGTTAATAACGGATTCATCAGAAACCGCTCAGGAGTCATTAGCCAATCAGGGTGAAATTGGCCTGCTGGCGGCGGCTTTTATTGATATGGCCAATGAAGTTCGGCATTCGCAACAGGCTTTGGAATACTACAACCGTACACTGGAAGAAAAAGTAAGGGATCGCACTCTGGAACTGGAACATGCCTACGATAAACTTAAAGAACTGGATGAAATGAAAACCCGGTTTCTGTCCACCGTATCCCACGAGTTACGCACCCCCCTGACTTCGGTTTTAGGGTTTGCCCGAATTATCCAGAAAAAATTCGAATCCACTTTGTTGCCGGTTATTGAAAACAATTCCGATCCCAAAGTCAGAAAAGCCGTACGTCAGGTCATGGATAATACCGGCATTATTGTTGAGGAAGGAGAGCGACTGACCAGCCTGATTAACGATGTTCTGGATTTGGCCAAAATGGAAGCCGGACGCATGGACTGGAACTTCAAGAAACTGGCCATAGAGGAAATAATCGACAGGGCCATGTCGGCCACATCTTCATTATTTGCCGACAAACCCGTTGAATTTGTCAAGGAAATTGCCGCCGAACTGCCTTTGGTGGACCTGGATCGTGACCGGTTAATACAGGTCGTCATCAATCTGGTGTCCAATGCCGTCAAGTTTACAGAAAAAGGCCAGGTAACGTGTCGCGCCATCAGTTCTGTGGATGAATTGATTGTCAGCGTCACCGATACCGGTTGCGGTATTAAACCTGAAGATCAGGCATTAGTATTCGAGAAATTCAAGCAAGTGGGAGATACCCTGACCGACAAACCCAAAGGTACAGGTTTGGGGTTGCCTATCTGCAAGGAAATTATCGAGCATCATAAGGGAACAATGTGGGTGGAAAGTGAACCCGGTGTTGGCAGTACGTTTGGTTTTAATCTGCCGCTTCAACTCAAACCACTTGATTCCGAATCGATCATGTTGAGCAGTGAAGGCGAACCCATACGTTTTGTCTGGACGACCCGTCGCGGCGAATTGCAGAACGGCATACGGGCCCGAATTAACCAGCGTCACGCCCGTCGACCTGACAGCAATAAAACCCTGCTTATTATTGATGACGATGTCAATATACGTCAGTTATTGCGTCAGGAATTGGCGACGGAGGCTTATAACATTATTGAGGCTGAAGGTGGCGAGGAGGGTTGGACTAAAACCCTTGAATACTGGCCTGATCTTATTATCCTTGATGTGCGTATGCCCGGTCTTAACGGCTTTTCCGTAGCCGCACGATTACACGCTCATCCCGCCACTCTGGATATACCCATAGTACTGCACACGGTCGCAGAAGACCGTCGTCTGGCGGATTTGCTGGTTATTGACCGCTACTTTACCAAACCGGTGCGGGATTCCCGCCTGAAGGAGGAAGTGACGGCCCTGCTTAATCGAACTCGCCCTACTCAGGCACGGGTATTGGTTCTGGATAGTCACAGCGAGCATCATACTACCTGGCTTGAGGGTTTAGAGGCTTTGGGCCATGCGGTTGAGATAAGCTCTGATACCAAAACCTGTCTGATCAGGGCGGAATCGTTCCAACCCCATCTGTTAATGGCCGAAGCACAAACCCTGCTGGATCAGTCCCTGGTTAACCGGTTACGAGTAGGACTGGGTATGGAGCAACTCCTGTTTGCCGCTTTTGAGGAAGACGAATCATGAGTCAGGAGATTAAATTAAAGCGTTTGTGTCAGCGTGAACCGGCCAAAACCTTGTTACTCGGGTTAATGCAGTTGAGCCAGCAATCCCACTGTATTCGCGATGCTATGGGACTGACAATTCTGGAATCACCGGGTACGTTCACCCCCAATGGCAGGACTATTCTGATCCCTGTTCCTGGTGAACCCGCAGAGGAGTTTCTAGGCAGCGTAACCGGAGGAGAATTATCTGAATTACTGGCCGGTTGGGTGGGGTATCTCGCCCATAAGGAACTGGAAAGCCGACATCTGGCTCAGGACACCTTGAGTAAATACAAGGAACTGACTTTATTATATGAACTGGGTGAAAAAATTGCCGCCTGTGTAGATGAATCGGAACTGGCACATCTGGCTTTGCAGGAAGCCCGCGCCCTGTTATCTGGTGCAGAGGATATCTGCATAGGTATTCTGGTGGCGGAAGACAGCCTGTCAGGGTTTAGGGTCATGGCCGGTGAATCACCCTGGTTTTTTCTGGATCAAAAGATAAAAACCATGGACGGCATTACTGTACAGGTGTTAACCGGAGGTCAGGCCGAACTGGTCAATGAGGTTAATCAGGATCCCCGGTTTAAATCAGAACCGGGTCATTTTACAGGTATTGCCGCCATGATCGGAGTACCCCTGAAAACCCGTGAGCGGATATTCGGAGTCCTGTCGGTGGTCAGTACCCGGCGCACGGTATTCAATGCGGCTCAATTAAAAGTGCTTAACTTGCTGGCGGCACAAGTAGCCATAGCGCTGGGGCGGGTTCAATTGATTAAATCCCGGGTAGAGCAGGAACGACTGGAGGAATCGCTCAAGCTGTCCCGTGGCATACAAATGAGTATGTTACCCACAGGTTTTCCCCGTTTCAGTTCAGGCAGTCATATTGATATTTATGCCTGCATGGAGCCGGCCCGGCAGGTCAGTGGTGATTTTTATGATTTTTTCTCGCTGGATGACCAGACCCTGTTACTGGTTATCGGTGATGTATCCGACAAAGGTATGCCGGCGGCTTTGTTCATGGTGATGGTTAAAACCCTGATACGGGCGTATGCCCAGGCCTACCGGCTGCCACACCGAATACTGTCGGCTGTTAATCCCGAACTCTGCCGGGATAATAACACCATGATGTTTGTAACTTTGTTTGTCGCCACACTGGATATAACCAGCGGTCTTCTGACGTATAGTTTTGCCGGACATAATCCTCCACTGTTATTGGGGCGTGATGGAGGCGTAGTGTTTTTGCCGGGAGATTCCGGAACTGCGCTGGGTATTATGGAAGGTATGGAGTTCATTGATCAGCAGGCGTTGATTAAACCGGGAGAAGGTTTGCTGCTGTATACGGATGGAATCAGTGAGGCCATGAGTGCCGAACTGGAGGAATTTGGCGAGGAACGCCTGGCCCTGCTGCTGAATAACCGCTTTCGACTGGATGCCGAACAGATGGTGGATACAGTCATGCAGGCGGTTAAACACTTTACCACCGGTGCCGAACAATCTGACGACATTACCTTGTTGGCTGTGCGCCTGAAGGATTAACTGACTTCCCTTACACTATTGGAGACAAACTACCATGAAATACCCGGTTAGAACTGTTTTTTTGAAATTCCTGCCGCTATGTCCTTTAATTATGGGCGTAGCCCGGGCGGATACGTTTATTCTGGACGAACGGCATACCTTCCCGAGTTTTGAAGTAAGTCATCTTGGGTTTTCTACCCAGCGCGGTCGCTTTGATAAAACCACTGGAAGCGTGCTGCTCGACACCGAAAGGAAAACCGGTTCCATGCAGGTTACCATACACTCTGCCTCCATAGATACCGGCCTGACCGAACTGGAAGATAAACTGCGTTCGACTGATTTTTTCAATACGGCCCAATTTCCTGAAATCAGTTATCAGGCGGATAAGATTGAATTTGTCGGTGACCAACCAAAAACAGTGAGTGGAAACCTGACTCTACTCGGCGTTACCCGTCCTTTGATATTGACTATCGATCATTATCAATGCGGTTTTCACCCGATCTATCTGAAAACCGTTTGTGGCGTGGATGTCAGTGGTACGCTT
>JBPCSC010000175.1:0-8279 GCA_051007495.1 Methylococcaceae bacterium
CCATACAACTCAGTGCCGAGCGTCTGCAACACAAACTGGCCAAAAGCCTGAGTGCGCCCGAAGCCGACATGCTCGAACGGGCGACTCGCACCATTGTGCAACAAGTTGAGGCCATGAAGTTTATGGTGAATGCGTTCACGGAATATGCAAAACCTTCAGTAACCCAACCAGAGCGGGTAAATATGGGCCAACTGATGGAAGAAGTTATCGCGCTATATCCTCCTTCCTCAGGTTTTGAATTTACGCTAGTCCTTAACCCTGATCTACCCCTAGTGCCGGGCGATCCAATCAAACTGCGTCAGGTTTTACATAATCTCATCAAAAATGCCCAGGAAGCCATGCAGGCTGACACGCCCGGCCTTATCCACTTGACCGCCACCGAGCGAGAAGACAACCGTCGCCACTGGCTGGAAATCCATATACAGGACAACGGCCCGGGTATTCCTAAAGAGTATATGGATCGCATCTTCGAGCCTTATGTCACCACCAAAACCAAAGGGACTGGTTTAGGCTTGGCCATCGTCAAGAAAATCATAGAGGAACACGGTGGCAACATAAGGGTAAATGCGTCTATGGATCAAGGAGCCGGATTTACCATTCAGCTTCCGGTTGTTAACCCCGATAGCTGACCTGAAACCTATCCTTTTAACTCTGAGGTACGCTTATGAACCGTTTGCATTTTACTATTCCCCGCACCCTGGTTTTAGAGATATTGCATCACATCCAGACTCAACCGGATAAAGAGGTATGTGGCCTGGTGGGAGGGGACGAAAAACGAGCCAGGTCTTATTATCCAGTGGACAATATCGACCGCTTTATGGCGAACCGGTTTACCATGGATGAAACCGGGCAAATCGCCGCCATGAAAACCATGCGTAGCAAGAATGAGGAACTGGCTGCAATATTCCATTCACACCCTAACGGAACGGCCGAGCCATCGGTTTTAGATGAAGTATTGGGCGATTATCCCGAGGTCATCACGCTAATCGGTGCGACCGGTACTCGGGGCGTTTTGGAACTGCGAGGATACCGCCAAACTGAATCAGGCGGCATTAATGAAGTGGAATTACTGATGGGAGAAGAGTAAACGAGGCAGGATGGCGGATGACAGCGCAATATTTGCCGTCATCCGCCCGGATAGTCGCTTAGAAGCTGACCACTACGTCAGTAGAGAACAGAAACTGATCCTTCTTGGTCGCGGCATAACCGGTGGCTGCTCCTCCGTTACCAAAGGCGGCGGGGCCATCGTTCCAGTCGTAGCGCACATTAGGACGCAAAGAAACCCAGGTAACGGGCTTCCAGTTCAGCCCTGCCGTGAACTCATAATAGCTATTGGCACCCGGGAAGTAGGTCAGGGTTCTGCCCGGAGAAGCGACGCGGAAGCCGTCATCATCACGGAACCATTCGCCTCTGAGTCCTACACCCAACTGGTCGTTGATATCGTAAACCAGATAATTATTGATGCCGTACCAGGTTGCATCCTGCCCCCCTACAGCCTTATCAGCAAAACCATGATCGTGCTGGAAGGTGTAATGCAAACCTTCCATCAAATCATGCTTGATGACGATGCTGTACATGCTCCACTGGTTGTGATCTCTTTCCGAGGTTTCACCGGTCGTGCCGGTCACCGCTACTGATGTAGCCTTGTCGTCGGTAGTCCAGGTGACACCGCCAATTCCTGCCCAGTTGCCCAGGCCATCATCCCAGGCACCATCCCAACCGCCAGTTACGCTTCCGGTTACCGCCCCACCTGTCAGCGACCAGTTGGAATCCATCGGGTAACTCATCAATACACCGGTATGGGTGAAGGGTTCACCGTATTGCATGGTGTACGCATGAGAGTAGAAGAAGTTATCCGGCGCGGTAACCACTTCGTTACCGATGATGGTGTAGAAGTGGCCGGCCTTGATCGTCAAGCCATTGCCGATTGGGGCAAAAATTTCAGCATAAACTTGCGGGAACGCGATGTCGTAATACCGCTCACCGTTCTGAGCCAGCAAGCCCAGATCCCAGGTTCCCTTCGGAGACCCGTAAGCCTGAGTGAATACGGAATCTGATCCGAACATGAAATCAGCCCGAAAGCCGAAATCCCAGCCCGCGCTTTCAGTATCAACCGCCTTTTGCAGGTAAAGATAAAACTGGTTGAGTTGGAATTCAGCCTCTCGGTCGCCGAAAGTCACCGGGCCGTTGAAACGACCAGACGGTGCATTGGCGTTGTAGGTGATGCCAGCGTTGGCCCATCCGCCAAACTTGAGTCCGTTACCTTTCATGAAGTTGGATTCATTAACATCCACTCCACCGTACCCAAGCAACCCAGTGGCATCATCTGCACTGGCATGACCCCAAATGCCCAAGCCGAACAACACCGACAACGTGGCAACAGTAATAGGTTTTAATCTTGATTGTTTCATTGATAGTCTCATTGTGATTGTTCCCGGAAAAGTGACCCCGAGCTAGAATGGCGAAAAATAGGCCATAAAAAACGAAACGTTAATAAACGTTCGTTTCGCTGAATTTTATCGGAAACAATTGCACAAATGTTGTGCAAAAGCCGTTATTTTTGCACCGTTACAACAACTGTTGCAAAAAAACAAAGATTTTTTGCGTAAATTTTATCCATAACATCCGTATGCAACGGGTTGACAAGGGTGTTGATAAATCAGATGCGTATGGTGGGAGCTTCAGAGTTTCCGTTTTTTCCACAGCTA
This sequence comes from Methylococcaceae bacterium, assembly GCA_051007495.1. GTDB lineage: Bacteria > Pseudomonadota > Gammaproteobacteria > Methylococcales > Methylococcaceae > CAIVXW01. The sequence continues at coordinate 2,709 of JBPCSC010000175.1, forward strand.
CAGGGAAGGTTAAGGTCGGTTTTCCACTGACACACAAGCAGAAAAAAGCAGGCTGTGAAACACATTTCTGGACTTATCCACAACTTGAAGGCTTGCTTATAACCAAAAGAAGTATTTTTTAAATTATTTATGATAAGGACGGTGAGTGAGTAAACTTTTCCATTTAGAGCATGGATCCAAGCACCACACACTCTGTGTCGTAGTGCCATTATCAAGAATAGACAAAGGTGTTGATAAATCAGATGCGTGTAGATAGAGCCTCAAGGTCTCCGTTTTTTCCACTGCTACAGGGAAGGCTGAAGTCAGTTTTCCACTGGTACACGCGTAGGAAAAAACTGGCTGTAGCACACGCTACCCTACTTATCCACAGCATCAGCGGCTGCTTATAATTAAAAGAAGTATTTTTTAAATTATTTATGATAAGGACGTTGAATGAGTAACCTTTTCCATTTAGAGCGATAGCCATCATGTGTTTAGCGATTCCTGGACAAATAGTGAGCATGGACTCAAGCACCTCCCACACTCTGGGTCGAGTGCGTTTTGGTGCCATCATCAAGGAGATCAATCTTTACTGCACCCCCGAAGCTACGGTGGGTGATTACGTCCTCGTCCATGCGGGTTTGGCAATCACCGTGCTTGATCAGGAAGAGGCTCAAGCTGTACTGGATACGTTTGCCGAATGGGACGCAACATGAAATTCGTTAACGAGTTTCATGATCCATCCAGCATTGCGCTGCGTATGGAAGCCCTGTGCCGTTATGACGACAGGCAATACACGCTGATGGAAGTGTGTGGTGGTCAGACCCATGCCATATTGCGTCACGGCATAGACCGTATGCTGCCTGCCCACATCGAATTGATACACGGCCCAGGATGCCCGGTTTGTGTGACCCCTATCGAATACATAGACAAGGCCTTACAACTGGCCAGCCAACCCGGCGTGATGCTCTGCACCTTTGGAGACATGCTCAGAGTGCCCGGATCACATCTGGATTTATTGGCGGTTAAGGCCCAAGGGGCCGACATTCGAGCGGTTTATTCACCTTTGGATGCAGTGAAGTTGGCGGCTGTACACCCGGATCGTGAAGTAGTTTTCTTTGCGGTAGGCTTTGAGACGACAGCCCCAGCCGTCGCTTTGGCGGCGGTTCAGGCCTTGGGGCAAAAGCGTGATAATTTCTCCTTGCTGGTCTCTCATGTGCGGGTTCCTCCCGCAATCAAGGCTTTGCTGGACGCTGATTTCAATCGGGTTCAGGGGTTTTTGGCGGCAGGACACGTCTGTGCGGTGATGGGCTACACCGAATATGAATCACTGGCCCAGAATTACCAAGTGCCTATCGTGGTAACCGGTTTTGAGCCACTGGATATCGTCAATGGCTTATTAAAATGTGTGCAACAGCTACACGAAGGCCGATGCGAAGTTGAAAACGAATACCGCAGAGCCGTTCGTCGGGAAGGTAATCCTACTGCGCTCAGGTTGATGGATGAGGTGTTCGTGACGGTAGACCGGGATTGGCGCGGATTAGGCCGCATACCGAACAGTGGTTTAGGATTGTCGCCCGCTTATCAAGTGTTGGATGCCGAAAAACGCTACGGTTTGGTTACCTGCACAGATTCCATTACCACGGAATGTCAAAGTGGCCATGTTTTGACCGGCAGGATCAAGCCGGTTCAATGTCCGGCATTTGCAACCCGCTGCACCCCGGAACGCCCCTTGGGTGCCACTATGGTTTCTTCAGAGGGTGCGTGTGCGGCCTACTATCATTATCAGCATGAGCCTGGCTTACACGGCCTCGTGTAGACTGATTGTTTTTTAAAGTCCATTTAAGGAATGACAACCATGTATTTTTCCGAACAGTTTGATGTGATTGTGGTGGGTGGAGGACACGCCGGTACCGAAGCCGCTTTGGCTTCGGCACGTATGGGCCTTAAAACCCTGCTGCTGACTCAAAATATAGAAACCTTGGGACAAATGAGTTGCAATCCGGCCATAGGCGGGATAGGCAAAGGTCATCTGGTTAAGGAAATCGACGCATTGGGAGGTTTGATGGCTAAAGCGGCCGATCACGCCGGCATCCATTTTCGTACCCTCAACGCCAGTAAAGGACCGGCCGTACGGGCCACTCGCGCTCAGGCCGATCGAGCACTGTATAAAAAATATGTGCGGGCAGCACTCGAAAATCAGCCGGGTTTGAGTTTATTTCAGCAAATGGCCTCGGACATTTTAATAGAAGGGGATGAGGTTAAGGGTGTGGAAACCGCAATGGGATTGCGCTTTGCGGCCCGTAGCGTGGTGTTGACTGCGGGTACTTTTCTGGCAGGGCGTATTCACATTGGTTTACAGAACTACGAAGGCGGACGGGCAGGTGATCCACCCTCGAATAATCTGGCGATTCGTATGCGTGAACGGCTTTTTCGCATAGAGCGGCTCAAAACCGGCACACCACCACGCATAGATGGCCGGACGATAAATCGTTCAGTGATGATGGAACAACCGGGCGACCATCCCACTCCGGTGTTTTCATATTTAGGTCGGGTAGAACAACACCCCCGCCAAGTGTCGTGTTACATCACCCGCACCAATGAACACACCCACGACATCATACGTTCAGGTCTTGATCGTTCTCCGCTGTATACCGGGCTTATTGAGGGCGTGGGGCCGCGCTATTGTCCTTCAATAGAAGACAAAATCGTTCGCTTTGAAGGAAAAGACAGCCATCAGATTTTTGTCGAGCCAGAAGGACTGGATACTCATGAGATTTATCCAAACGGAATTTCGACCAGCCTGCCGTTTGATGTGCAATTGGCCTTGGTGCGCTCCATTAAAGGATTCGAGCAGGCCCACATTACCCGACCGGGTTATGCCATAGAATATGATTTTTTTGATCCCAGAGATCTTAAACCCTCACTGGAAACCCATTTAGTGGAGGGATTATTCTTTGCCGGCCAAATCAATGGTACTACCGGTTATGAAGAAGCCGCTGCCCAGGGTTTGATTGCAGGACTTAATGCGGCCCGCCGGGCGCAGGAACAGGAACCCTGGTATCCCACCCGTGATCAGGCCTACATAGGGGTATTGATTGACGATTTGATTACTCGTGGAACCAACGAACCGTACCGTATGTTCACCAGTAGGGCCGAATATCGTTTGTTGTTGCGGGAAGACAACGCCGATGCCCGCCTCACCGAACAGGGATGGAAATTGGGTTTGGTGGATGAAATGCGCTGGAAAATTTTTGCGGAAAAACAGGAAGCCATAAACCGCCACCAACAGCAAATGGCCACACACTGGATACAGGCCGGATCGGAGGCGGCAGCACAATTGGCTGATGTGCTGATTAGCCCTTTGACGCGGGAAGCCAGTTTGCTGGATTTATTAAAACGACCGGAAATAACGATAGACATACTCACCCGATGTTCTGACACTTTGGCCGAAGAATCCAACCCTCAGGTGTTGGAACAACTGGAAATAAGGGCCAAATATGCCGGATACATAGATCGACAACAACAGGAAATTGAACGCCAGCAACGTCATGAAGGATGGCGTTTACCCGATAGTCTGGATTATCAAACAGTCAATGGATTATCCAATGAAGTCAGGGAAAAATTGCAGCGACAAAAACCTCAAACCGTAGGTCAGGCAGCACGTATTCCCGGCATGACTCCGGCGGCAGTTTCACTGTTGCTGGTGCATATAAAAAAGAAAACAGCGTAAATCAAAAACCCATGAATACCATGCAACGACTTTTATTGGTTCTGATTACAGTGTCTTTGACAGCGTGTACCAGTATGCAGGCCTTAGGTCAGCGACAACTGGAAGGTTTGCAGGAACCGCGTATTACCGTGAAGAGCATCAAGCCTGGTCCGGTTCGCCTGACCGAGCAGAAATTTATAGTTAATCTCGCCATCGAAAACCCCAACGAACAAGGCATTAGTGCCCATGAAATTGTTTTGGCTTTGGCCATCAATGGCAAAGAAATAGCGAAAGGGATTAATACCAAACCGGTAGAGATCAAATCCAAAGCCACCAGCCAGGTTGAAGTGGCCGTGTTGGCAAATACCATGGAGTTACTCCAGCAGGGTTTGCTTATAGGGAATGGCCAACAAAAAACGATACCCTATCAGATTAGTGGGTATATTGGATTGATGAGCGGGGTTATGCAGTGGCTCAAACTGCCTGTTGAGTATTCAGGCCAGATTAAACCCGATGATCTGATAAAACGGTTTTAGTCCGTATCTGGTATGACTGGTGATCGGGTAACCAGATACGGCCACTCATAGAATAATATCCTGAATATGAATTCCAAACTGCTTGCGGCGGTTATCTTCAAAATATAATTCAAGACAGCGGCTTACCGTTTGAAACGAGATATTTTCCCAGGGGATTTCATCTTCACGGAATAAACGCGTTTCCAGGCTTTCAACACCAGCGCGGTGCTGTTGGTCCAGTAATTGGGCCCTGAAATAAACATGAACCTGCGATACATGGGGCAGATTGAATATGGCGAATAATCCATGGATGGCCAGTTTGGCATAAGCCTCTTCCCATGATTCCCTGCAGGCAGCGGCTTCCAGGGTTTCTCCCAGTTCCATAAAACCTGCCGGTAAAGTCCAGGTACCATAACGCGGTTCTATGGCCCGTTTGCATAAGAGTATGCCGGTGTCACACTCCGGAATACACCCCGCAATGATTTTTGGATTCTGATAGTGTATTTCACCGCATTGGTCGCAGACATGGCGCAGACGGTCTTCGCCTATGGGTTTGCGGAGCATGACTCTGGAACCGCAGTGGGAGCAAAAATTCATGATGTCTATACCTCTTTTGACAGGTTTAACGATTTAAGCAATCGTACTTAATGCAATTTGACGGAAAACCGGGTTAAGTATGCAGGCACTTTGCTTATCCAGGTATTCGTTTATGCCTGAAAGCAAGTGATGTTTCATCTGTATCATGTTTTTTGGAGTATTTAAATTGAGTACGAAACTCTACGTCGGTAATTTGAACTACGCGGTTGACAACATGGATCTGGAGCGCATTTTCGCGCCACATTGTGTTGTCCAGTCTGCCAAAGTCATTCTGGATCGAATAACGGGACGTTCCCGTGGATTCGGATTTGTGGAAATGGACAGCGACAGGGACGCGCATGCCGCCATATTGGCACTGCATGGCAAGGATGTGGATGGCCGTAATCTTACGGTCAACCAGGCCAGGCCTCACTCAGGAAGCAACGGTGGTTCCAGTAACCCCTACCGACGCAGCGCGGCAGCCGTTTTCTCCGATCGCCGCTATTGATGTCAGTCACAAGACTCTCCGACATGAACGGGGAGTCTTGTAACCCGCCTGCCAGATTGTCTAACATTCTCCCCTTTTGGGGAATTTTCGTGCAGATCCATCAACAAGAATTTATCGACCTGGCCATTCAGTGTGGCGTGCTTCGTTTTGGAGAGTTTACCCTTAAATCAGGTCGCACCAGCCCTTACTTTTTCAACACCGGTTTGTTCAATACGGGCTATCGTCTGGCGCGTTTAGGGCATTTTTACGCCGAAACACTGAAGCACACAGGAGCTGCTTTT
>JBPCSC010000176.1:0-3234 GCA_051007495.1 Methylococcaceae bacterium
GTTCTCGCCGGGGTGCTGGCCATTCTGGGGTATTCGGTCAACGAATCAGTGGTAGTGTTTGACCGGGTCAGAGAGAACTTCCGCAAGATGCGCCGGGCCGGTGTGACTGAAGTCATAGATAACGCCATCACCGTTACCATGTCGCGTACCATCATCACCCACTCCATGACCCAGTTAATGGTACTGGCCATGTTCTTTTTTGGTGGAGAAGCCCTGCATAACTTTGCCTTGGCCCTCACCATAGGCATCATTTTCGGTATTTATTCCTCGGTACTGGTAGCCTGTCCGGTGGCCATGCAACTGGGGGTTAGCCGGGCTGACCTGCTCACGCCCGAACGGGATTCTTCACTGGATGACCGCCCTTGATCTGAACACTCCGCATTTCACACCACGACGATCCCGATGTATCGCTTTCTTTACTGTTTTCTAGCCCTGTCCATTCTTGGCTTTGGTGCGGTGCGTGCCGAGTCAACCATCACCGTGCTGGCTTACCACGACGTAGCCGATCAGACATCCAGGCAAATGAGCGTGGGCAACAGCACGGTCAGCACTGAAAATCTTCGCGCTCAGTTCGAATGGCTCAAAACCCATCACTATGAAGTCATAGGAATACAGGCACTGGTGGATGCCCGAGAGGGCAAACGCAAGTTGCCTGAAAAAGCCGTCATTCTCTCTTTCGATGACGGTTATGCCAGTGTGTACGACAAGGTTTACCCGCTGTTGCAGGCCTATCATTATCCGGCTCTGATCGCTTTGGTAGGGCGTTGGCTGGAAGTGGAGGACGGTTTGCAAGTGCCGTTCAGTGAGCGGGAAACCTGGCCCAGAGAACACTTTCTAAGCTGGAAGCACATCCGGGAGATGATCGACTCAGGTTGGGTAGAAGTGGCTTCCCACAGTCATGATGCCCACCGGGGCATACCGGGTGACCCGGCTCTGGATTTACAGCCCGCTTATGTCACCCGCTTATACAGCCCGGTTGATGGTACTTACGAAAACGATGCGGCCTACGCACGACGCTTGCGTGAGGAAATGCGGCAGAGTTCCGACTCAATCTACACGCACCTGGGTGTACGCCCCAGGGTGATGGTCTGGCCGTACGGACATTTCAATCAACCCGCCCTGGATGCTGCGGCTGAAACGGGCATGAACATCACTTTTGGGTTGGATGACGGCCACAACACGCTGGCCGACTTGCCCCAAATGAAGCGCATGTTGATTACCGATAACCCCAGTCTGGATGATTTTGCCGCCATTATGACCACGGAGCGGGAAAATCCGGTGCAGCGGGTTGCTCATGTCGATCTGGATTACGTTTACGATGAAAATCCGGCTCAGCTGGATCGAAATCTTCGTGCGCTGACTACCCGGATCAAAGAGCTGGACATTACGGCCGTCTACCTCGAAGCCTACGCCGACCCGGACGGCGACGGTAATGCCGATGCCTTGTATTTCCCCAATCGGCATTTGCCGGTCAGGGCGGATTTGTTCAACCGGGTAGCCTGGCGTTTGCGAACCTGGGCACATGCCCGGGTGTACGCCTGGATGCCGGTACTGGCTTTTCAAGTCAAGGCATCAGATGACTGGTTCGTACACGAATGGAAAGACGGCCAAATTCGTTTGGGCAGTCATATTTACAAACGCCTGTCGCCTTTTCACCCTGAAGCTCGCCGGGTCATTGGTGAAATTTATGAAGACCTGGCCCGTTACGCCAACATCAACGGTATTCTGTTCCATGACGATGCCATTCTGTCAGATTATGAGGATTTGAGTCCGGCGGGTCTGGCTGATCTGGCTACCCATAAGGATTTACCCCAGGATTTCCAGCGTTTACATGCCGAACCGGCTTACCGCCTGCAATGGGCGCACTATAAAACCCGCGCCCTGATTGACCTCACCGATTATCTAACGGCCAAAGTCAAATACTACCGACCGGGTATCAAGACGGCCAGAAACTTCTACGCAGAACCCTTAATTCGCCCTCATGCCGAAGAGTGGTATGCACAATCCTTTCCGGCCCTGCTGAACGCTTATGATTATGTTGCCATAGAGGCCATGCCATTTATGGAAAAAGCCGCCGATCCGGATCGTTGGCTAAAAGATCTGGTGGGTTTGGTGGCCGCCCATCCTGCAGGACTCAAAAAAACCGTGTTTGAATTGCAGACAGTGGACTGGAATACCCAGACCGATATTCCCATGAATATACTGATGGAGCAGGTCAGAATCATCAGAAGAGCCGGTGCCGAGCATATTGGCTATTACCCGGATAATATGGTCAGGAATCATCCGTATACTCGTGATCTGGCCAGCGTACTGGATCCCCGCCGAGTACCGTAAACTGAACCTCATGCCGGATAACCTGACTCATTATTTCGATACCTGGGTAGCCGGCTGGAAACCCGTCTGGCACTATCTGGGAACTCTACCCTGGGATATTGCCGGGCATTTTCTGGAGACATTCATATTCTATTATCCCTTATTCATGGCATATACCTGGATTAGCGGGGCGATTATTTATTTTATCTGGAAGGAACGGGATTCCGCTCCGGTTGAGGCATTGCCTGTACTATCCGAGTATCCGCTTATATCAATACTCATTCCCTGTTATAACGAAGCGGATAACGTGCGGGAGACGGTTGAATATGCACTGAAGCAGAACTATCCCGACTTTGAAATCATCGCCATTAATGACGGCAGTAAAGACGATACCCTGGCCATACTCGAACTCATGGCGAGTGAATACTCTTTGTTACGGGTAGTTAATCTCGCCAGCAACCAAGGCAAGGCCACGGCATTACGCGCTGGGGCCTTGCTGGCCAGAAGTGAGTTTCTGGTGTGCATTGATGGCGATGCATTGCTGGATCCATCCGCCTGTGCCTGGATGCTCAGGCATATTCTTGAGAACCCCATGGTAGGCGCGGTGACCGGAAACCCGAGAATCAGAACCCGATCCACCCTGCTGGGCAAGATTCAGGTGGGTGAATTCTCCGCGATAGTCGGCATGATCAAGCGGGCGCAAAGTGTTTATGGCCGAATTTTTACGGTTTCAGGTGTCATCGCCGCATTCCGCCGCAGTGCCTTGCACCGAGTGGATTACTGGAGCAATGACATGATTACCGAGGACATTGATATTAGCTGGAAACTGCAACTCGACGGTGCGCTGATTCGTTTTGAACCGCGTGCCTTGTGTTGGGTATTGATGCCGGAAACCTTAAACGGTTTGTGGCGGCAGCGGGT
>JBPCSC010000177.1:0-12983 GCA_051007495.1 Methylococcaceae bacterium
AGGCGGGCTGATTCCTGTGCGACACCCCACTTGCCTCTGTCTTTCGGATGCATATACAAAATAACGACTCTATGGGTTTGTCGAGTGAGCCGGGCAAGGCTTGTCCAGGCAGGCCGGTCGGAGCATCGCTACCTCGATTGAGTTCGTCATCCTGGCCGTCTGCGCCCACTCCGCTATCACTGCTTTCACCCTCACCAGGCATGTTCATGCTGTCTGCGCTCAGGTCAGCCGGCATGGGAAAGTTGTACTCAGGCACACCCTTGAGGGCTTCCCGCATAAAGTTAATCCATAACGGTAATGCCGCATGACCGCCGGTCTCATCACCCCCTAAGGGCTTGGAGCTATCTTTTCCCATCCAGGTGACCGCCACTAAAGACGGTGCGTAACCATTGAACCAGGCATCCCGATTTTCGTTGGTGGTGCCGGTTTTGCCTGCCAGATCCGAACGCTTAAGCTCCAGTGCCCGAGTGGCTGTACCTTTGCGTATTACGTCCTGTAGCATGGAATTCATCATGTAATGAACCCTGGGAGTGAGTGTGCGGTTCTCGTTGGCGGTATCCGATGTGGCACGATACACCACAGCACCCGTATCGGTTTCTATGCGATCAATGAGATAAGGTTCGACCTTGACCCCCCCATTGGCAAACACCGAATAGGCTTCTGCCATCCGTAATGGCGTGGCCGATCCACTGCCTAAGGCCAAAGTCAGGGAGTTGGGCAGTTCTTCCGGCTTAAACCCAAAGCGCATGGCCATGTCCCTGGCCTTGCTCAGGCCTATGGTGCGAAGCAGTCGGATGGACACCAGATTGCGGGAGTGCGTCAGTGCATCTCTTAATGTGGTAGGGCCGTAAAACTGGCCGCTGTAATTTTGCGGACGCCACACGCCGCCCGGTTGGGAAGGGTCAGCGATCACGATAGGCGCGTCGTTGATGATGCTGGCCGGGCTGAATCCATCCATTAAAGCGGCTGCATACAATATAGGCTTGAAGCCGGAACCCGGCTGGCGTTCCGCCTGTATGGCTCGATTGAATCCCGCCTCGCCACTGTCATAGCCCCCCACCAAGGCCTGTATCGCGCCATTTTTTGGATCAAGCGCGACCAGAGCGGCTTCGGTTTCAGGAATCTGGCTTAACCATGCGGTTTTGTCGGCATCCTGGCGTATCCGTATGATGTCTCCTGGTTTCATCACCTCCCGGGCTGTGCGCGGCTGTGGCCCTGCTCCGTTTTCGTTCAGGTATTTGCGTGCCCAGCGTATGCCGTTCCAACCCAGTTCCAGGGTTTTTCCGTGACCTAAATAAACCTCTGCACCGCGATCTTTAACTAGGGTCACCAAGGCTGGAAGGGTTAATCCCACCGGCGATAAATCTTCCAGATAGATATCCCATTCCTGACGAGATTTCATTTTGATCAAGTCTATGCGCTGGCGACTCCCACGGTATCCGTGCCGCTCATCGTAGCTGTGCAAACCGGTTTGTACCGCGCTGACTGCCGCTTTTTGTAGACGTGCGTCTATGGTGGTGTATACCCGATACCCATTGGTATACGCCTCTTCACCGTATTGTTGGTACAACTCGTTACGGGCCATTTCGGCAGCATAAGGCGCGTTCAATTCGATAGGCAGCGTATGCAGATGAGTCGTCACAGGCGAGGCCACGGCTTCTTGATAACGCGCCTCGTCAAGATACCCCAGCTTCTGCATGCGTGACAGCACATAATTTCGCCGGATGAGGGCGCGTTCAGGATTGGCGAGTGGATTGAAACTGGATGGGGCTTTGGGTAATCCGGCAATCATGGCGATTTCCGGCAGGCTTAGTTCGGTTGCTGTTTTACCGTAGTAAACCTGGGCCGCCGCCACAATGCCATAAGCATGATGACCGAAGTAGATTTTGTTCAGATAAAGTTCGAGTATCTCTTCTTTGGTCAACCGGGATTCAATTTTGATGGCCAGCAGGATTTCCCTGACTTTCCTCAGCATGGTTTTTTCACTGCTGAGAAAAAAATTACGGGCCACCTGCATGGTGATCGTGCTGCCTCCCTGGCGTTTTTCCCCGGTGCGCAAAAATGAGAACGTAGCCCTCAGCAAACCCTGGTAATCAACACCCGGGTGGTCGAAAAACCGGTTGTCCTCCGCCGATAAAAACGCGTTTTTGATGTCGGCCGGCACCTCGCCTATTACGATGGGGCTGCTTTTTTCCTCGCCATAACGGGCCATCAACAAGCCTTCGCGGCTGTAAATTCTTAAGGGTACGTGGTAGCGGACACTCCGCAACATCTCGATATCGGGAAGATCGGCTTCCAGATTTCGGTATAACACATATCCACCCACTCCGAGCGTAAGCGTCCCGGACAGGAACAAGCCCATCAAAACGTTCAACACTTTACCGCCTAAGCTCCGGGTGTTTTTCCTTGATTTTTTCGCTGCCACTGTGTTGCCCTGCTGGTGAAAACCCCTGCGTTGGATTATCGGCCACTCACCCGGCTTTGTTGTTCACGCAGCCAGTCGTACCAGGCAGACAAGCCACTGCCCTGCGTCACTGAGAGATTCAGCACCGGAACATCCGGATTGACTTGACGCAAAAACCCAAGACAGGCATCCAGATCGAAATCAAGATAGGGCAGCAGGTCAATCTTGTTGATGATCACCAAGGCCGCCCGATGAAACATGTCAGGGTATTTGATGGGTTTGTCTTCGCCTTCGGTGACGGAAAGAATCACCACCTTGCCCGCCTCACCCAAATCAAACAAAGCCGGACAAACCAGATTGCCTACATTTTCGATGAAGACAATGGCACCCGGGCCGGGTGTCAGTTCCGTCAAGGCTTGGCCAATCTGACGGGCATCCAGATGACAGCCCTTGCCGGTATTGATCTGCACGGCCTGTATGCCCGTCGCCCGGATACGTTCGGCATCCCGGGTGGTTTGCTGGTCGCCTTCCACCACGGCAAAGTCTATTTCTCCTTGCAAATCAATCAGCGTACGCTCCAGCAGACTGGTCTTGCCTGAGCCCGGACTGGACAAAAGATTGAGTGCCAACACCGAATGTTGAGCCAACCACATCCGATTCTCACGAGCCAGAGCATCGTTCTGCCCCAATACATCTTGTTCGATACGAACCAGTCTCTGCGGGGTGAATCCCGCTACCGGTGGAACGTAAGGAGCCAATCCACAACCGCAGTCAGCACACATTCGTCCACCTCCAAATGCTGGAGTATGAGGCGATCGCCTCCGGTGATGTTCAGACGGTGACTACCGCACTGAGGGCAGGGTTCGTACACGGCAGAAATGACGCTACTCATCAGGCAATCCAGACATAAGGCCGTGGCGGTGACAGCGGTGATGTGGATGATCGCACCCTCGGCCAGAGTTCCAGTGGTGGACGATTCCAGCGCGAAGCGCAGCGCGGAAGGCTCCACACCCGAGAGGCTTCCGGCCTCCAGGTGCAAGGCTCGTACGCAGGTAAAGGATTGTTCGATAGCGGCCTGTTCCATGAGGTCGATCAATCGCTCGGCCAGAGATAATTCGTGCATGGGATTAGCGCAGGATGTGGCCGGTCAATGCGTCGTGAATGGGGGTTGGTTTTCGCAATTCGCCCAAAGCCCCCGGAACCGGTAACACATCGGGGTAATCTCGACAGAATTTTTGTATCCGCATAGCCTGTCGCGCCGGTGGTTGACCGCTCCGGTTGGCACTGGTCGAAACCAGAGGCCCACCAAAGGCCAGACATAACGCCCTGATGACAGGATGCGCCGAAACCCGGGCAGCCAAACTGTGGTGTCTACCCCGTAACCAGACCGGTACCAATTCGGCAGCCGGGAGGATCCAGGTCTGAGGTCCAGGCCAGGTGGAGCGTACCCGCAACTGAATGTCTTCATCCAGAGGGGCGAGCAGGGGTTCAAGCTGAGACCAATCCGCTGCCACCACAATCAGGCCCTTGGCAGCGGAACGGCCTTTGATAGCCAGTAAACGACTTACGGCCCGCGCATCAAGCGGATGACAACCCAGGCCATAAACGCCTTCGGTGGGGTAGGCAATCAGCCCGCCTGCATACAAATGGCGGGTGATAAGACGCAAACGAAAAGGGGAAAGCATGAGCCTGGCATTAGCCCGTCGTCAGAGGAGCACCTTCGTAAGGTGTGGCAAAACCACATTCTTTACGGGGTCAGACTTTCTCCGTGCCGCGACGTTTGGTCACTTTGATGGTCATGACCGGCCACTGACAATGGGGGCAAGGCTCGGCCAGTGGCTGATTCCAGACCGCATAACTGCACGCAGGATAGGTGGAACAGGAAAAAAACAGCTTGCCGAAACGTGATTTGCGTTGAATCAGGCTGCCCTTATGACACTCAGGACATTCCACGCCCGTGTCCTGAGGTTTCTCTAATGGTTCTATGTGTTTGCAGGCAGGATAGCCACTGCATCCCAGAAATTTTCCGTAACGGCCACTCTTGAGCAGCAAAGGAGAACCACATTGCGAACAAGACCTACCCTCAACCACCACCGGTTCAGCCGTTTGGGCGTCTTCGTTAAGGTTGCGGGTATATTTGCACGTAGGGTAATTGGTGCATCCCACAAACCGACCGTTACGCCCCAACCGTATCGACAGAGGACTTTCGCATTCAGGACAATTTTCATCCATTTGCTCGTGAGTGACATCGGCCCGCTTGAGGCTTTCATCCTTTTCATCAATCAAAGACTTGAACGGCTCCCAAAACTGCTGCATCAGCGGTATCCAGGCCATCTCTCCACGGGATACTGCGTCCAGGTCGTCTTCCAGATGAGCCGTGAAGTTGTAATCGACATAGCGGGTGAAGTGTTCGGTCAGGAATTTGTTTACCACCCGGCCTACGTCAGTAGGATGAAAACGCTTGCTCTCCAGCAGGGCATAACGCCGCTGTTGCAAGGTTGAGATGATGGTGGCGTAGGTCGAGGGACGACCTATGCCGTATTCTTCGAGTGCCTTGACCAGGCTGGCTTCGGTGTAACGCGGTGGCGGCTCCGTGAAGTGCTGAGCCTCACGGACATCAATCAGATTAACCACGTCACCGGCAGTCATGGGGGGAAGAAACTTCTCATCATCATCACCTGAAGTGTCGTCCATGCCTTCCAGGTAGACGGCCATGAAACCAGGCCGCACCACCGTTGAACCATTGGCCCGGAACACCCCCACGCCACCGCAGTCCAGGTCAACTGCCACCGTTTTGATGAGGGCATGAACCATCTGACTGGCCACAGTACGCTGCCATATCAGGTTGTAGAGTTTGTTTTGGTCGGGGGACAAAAAGCGTTTGACCTGATCGGGTACGCGCAAAGCCGAAGTAGGGCGAATAGCTTCATGCGCTTCCTGGGCATTTTTACTCTTGGTTTTGTATTGCGGAGGTTCTGTCGGCACATTGTCTGCGCCGAAGCGGGTGGCTATGAGTTGGCGAATCTCTTGTGTAGCCTCCTGCGCCAGACTCACCGAATCGGTACGCATATAGGAAATCAAACCAACGCTTTCACCGCCTAGATCTATACCTTCATACAGTTGCTGGGCGATTTGCATGGTGCGGCGGGTGGTAAACCCCAGTTTGCGGGCAGCTTCCTGCTGAAGGGTGGACGTGGTAAACGGGGCTGCCGGATTGCGCTTGCGCTCTTTTTCCTCAACCTTGATCACAGTGAATTTGCCTTCGGCTGCTGTCAGCAAGCGATCCCGGGCGGCCTGGGCCTCTTCATCACGGGTAATGCTGAATTGTTCCAGCTTGTTTCCTTCAAAGTGGGTTAACCGCGCCTTGAACCCTTGCTGTTCATGCCGGGCATCGGCTTCAATCGTCCAGTATTCCTGAACCACGAAACTTTCGATTTCCAGTTCACGTTCTACGATCATCCTCAGGGCCGGGCTTTGCACCCGACCGGCGGAAAGCCCGCGCTGGATTTTTTTCCACAACAAGGGAGACAGCTTGAACCCCACCAGATAATCCAGTGCCCGACGGGCTTGCTGAGCCTGGATAAGGTCAGTGGATAAGGGTTTGGGATTCTCTATGGCGGCAGTGACGGCCCGCTTGGTGATTTCGTGAAAAGTGACCCTGTAAACCGGTTTGCCTTCCAGTACATTCATCTGCTTGAGAATTTCATGAATGTGCCAGGAAATGGCTTCGCCTTCGCGGTCAGGGTCAGTGGCCAGAAACAGGGCCGTGGCCTTTTTAGCGGCCCGGGCTATGGTCTCGACGTGTTTCTCGTTCTTCGCAATCAATGCGTATTTCATGGAGAAATCGTTGTCGGTATCCACTGCTCCCGCTTTGGGAATCAGATCGCGTACATGGCCGTAGGACGCATGTACAGTGAAATCCTTACCCAAGTATTTTTCTATAGTCTTGGCCTTGGCCGGAGACTCGACTATCACCAGATTCTGAGTCATTGTGGTTCTTATATTCAATGCAGGTAATTAGGCAGATTCTCGTAAACCAGGGTTTCCATTCGGGCAAAAGCCAGTTCTTCATCTGGTTGACTAAACAAGACCATCAACACGATCCATTTAAGATTTTCCATGGATATGACTTCCTCATCAAAATCCAGCACCCGATCCAGCACGATTTCCCGACAATCCGGGGTCAGGATGCCAGTCTGTTCCAAAAAAAGCAGCAAACCCCGGCACTCGGTATCAAGGCGTGCCATTTCGTAAGCAGAGTATATCCGCATGGAACCCGAAGAAACCGGTTTGATGGGATCGTGTTGGGTCAGGGATTCCAACCAGTCAAACGCCTGGTTGACTTCAACCTGGGGATAACCGGCTTCGATGAGTTCACTGTACAGGGCATCGGCATCCGGGTCTTGATCCAAGCCTGAATCCAGGTATTGCTCGAACAAGTAAACCAACACGTCAAATATATTTTCGTTCATCAATTCTCTCTGTAATGGGGATCACTGTTCCTTCCCTCCCGACCGGGCAATCTGCGAGCGGGTTTCCAGAATTCCAGACCTCACTCCCAGTCATCGCAAGCGAGTGTAACCCCCTCCGGGGGTGGAAGACACAGCCCCCTCAAGCTCCAATAATAGCAGCATCGTCATGATGTTATGCGCCGTGTCTCCTGTCCGTGCGACCAGATCATCCACTGTGACGGGATCGTACCCCAATGTTTGCAGCAGTTGATGATGCGACTCCTTGCCCGAATGCGGGGAATCGAATTCCATCTCCAGCGTACGAGAACAGGGTTCTGGAATGTCTATTTCTTCAAGAATGTCAGAAATCTCCTGAACCAGCTTAGCCCCCTCTTTTATCAAATCATGACATCCTCTGGAAAGGGGGCTGTAGATTGAACCCGGCACGGCAAACACTTCGCGGCCTTGTTCTACGGCCATACGGGCGGTGATCAGTGAACCCGAACGCGGGGCTGCTTCTACCACCAGGGTACCTAAAGTCAGGCCACTGATGATACGGTTGCGCCGGGGAAAATTACCGGCAGAAGGACGAGTACCCGGCGGAAACTCCGTAACCAGGGCACCGTGACTGGCCAGTATGGCTTCGGCCAGTCGGCGATGGGAGTGAGGATATATCTGATCCGGCCCTGTTCCCCCTACGGCGATGGTAATTCCTCCGGCAGCCACAGCCCCTTGATGGCAGGCGGCGTCTATACCTAAAGCCAAACCACTGACGATACCCAACCCGGCGCGGCTAAGTGCTTCGGAAAATTCGTGCGCTGTGCGCACCCCACCCGGACTGGGATTTCTACTGCCCACAATGGCTAAATTACAACCACTCAGACACTCGACATTGCCCACCACAAACAGCAACGGCGGAGGGTCAGCGATCTCAGCGAGAAGCGGCGGATATCCCGGATGGCCCTTAATCAAGACCTGCCGACCCGGTTCGGCCAGCCAGGCCATGTCTTGTTCTATGCGTGTCCAATCCGGATGGGCCAGATATTCAACCGTGGGAGCTTTGAGACCCATCGCCCGCCACTCGGTCGGATTGGCCGCGAAAAACGCACCCAAGTCTCCGAAGTGTTCCACAACCCGGTAAATACCGCGAGGCCCTAAAAGAGGGGCTCGCACCAAAGCCAGCCAGTAAGCTATTGCATCCATAGCGCAGAAATGATCAGAAGAAAAAATCGGACGTTCAAATTCGGATTACACCCCATATCGTCTGGGGGTTCAATGCCACAACGGGCGGAAAAACCCACTGTACGGGTCGGATTTCAAACTGGAAGGGAATTTCGCTAGAATGGACACTTGTCGTCACGCCCACCCACACCTTGCCCCTAACCGCAGTCATGGCCATCTTAAGCATTCTCGAATTTCCCGATGATCGTCTCCGCAAAAAAGCTCTGCCCGTCGCAGAAGTCGATGAGCGTATTCGTCAATTGGTCGATGATATGTTCGAGACCATGTACGCTGCACCGGGTATCGGCTTGGCTGCTACCCAGGTGAATATCCAGAAGCGGGTGTTGGTTCTTGATGTCAGTGAGGCAAAAAATACGCCTTTGTGCTTTATCAACCCGGAAATCCTTCAGGAAAACGGCAAGGAAGAAAGCGAAGAAGGTTGCTTGTCCGTGCCGGGCATTTTCGAGAAGGTCTCACGTTCGGAAAATATCCGGGTCAAGGCACTAAACCGTGAAGGGGCATCCTTCGAAATAGAAGCCTCAGGTTTGCTGGCGGTTTGTATCCAGCATGAGATTGATCATCTTGAAGGCAAACTGTTTGTCGATCATCTTTCTCCCCTCAAAAGGCAACTGGTACGCAACCGGCTTAAAAAGGAACAGCGCAACCGGTCAGCCAGTCAGGGTCAATCGCGTAGCCGGGCATCCACTCCCCCATGATTCCCGAACGCATCATCCATCACCGGGGCCTCATCGCCTCTGTGGCTCATTTTGTTTAATAACATGAGAATACTATTCGCCGGCACACCGGAATTTGCCGTCCCTCCACTGCACGCCTTACTGGCCAGCCCGCATGAGTTGATTGGGGTGTACACCCGCAAAGACAGCGAAGCCGGACGCGGCATGAAACTCAAACACAGCCCAGTGAAAGAACTGGCCTTACAACATGGATTGCCTGTGTTCCAACCCCCCCATTTCAAGCAGGATGAGGACATCCAAACTGTGAAATCCCTCGCTCCTGATCTGCTGGTCGTTGTGGCTTATGGCTTGATTCTGCCCCGATCAGTGCTGGAAATCCCCCGTTATGGCTGCATTAACATTCACGCCTCCCTGCTGCCACGCTGGCGAGGAGCCGCCCCGATACAGCGTGCGGTCTATCACGGTGATGCGGTTACCGGAGTCACCCTCATGCAAATGGACAGCGGGTTGGACACCGGCCCCATGCTGCTCCGCAAAGAATGCCCCATACTTCCAAATGACACCGGCGGCAGCCTGCATGATCGTTTATCCCGACTGGGTGCCGAAGCACTTATCGAAATAATGCACGCCATAGAACAATCCACCCTCCAACCCACACCACAACAAGACGCCGAAGCCGTCTACGCAACCAAGCTTTCCAGGCTGGAATCCCCCTTGAACTGGAACCGACCCGCCATCGAACTGGAGCGACAAGTCAGGGCTTTTAATCCCTGGCCGGTGGCCGAAACCCGCTACCGCAACCAACCACTCAAAATCTGGCAGGCACTCGCCCTTGATGATTCCAGTGACGCGCTGCCCGGAACAATACTGACCGAGCGCAAAACCCTGGATATCGCCACCGGTTTGGGGATACTCCGCCTACTCGAATTACAACTGCCGGGGGGCAAGCGTATCGACACCCCGGCCTTTCTTAATGCCCATTCCGTACAGGGCGAACGTCTGGGAGAAACTGCGTGAATACTCGTCTGATCGCTGCGCGAGTGCTGGAACAAGTACTTGGCCAACACAAAACTTTAACTATGGCTCTTGATGATGTATTGCCATCCATACACAAGGAGAATGACCGAGCGTTCGTACAGGCTCTGTGTTATGGCGTATGCCGCTGGTATTTTCTGCTGGATGCCCAATTGTCGGCATTGACGCAGAAACCCATCAAGGATATGCAGATTCGTCTGCTGGCACTCATAGGCCTTTATCAACTTCGGTTTACCCGGGTAAAACCCCATGCGGCAGTAGCCGAAACAGTTTCTGCGGCTCAACGTAAAGCCTGGGCCAAACCCTTGCTGAACGCGCTACTGAGAACCTGCCAGCGGGAATTAACCGAGCGGGAACAAAACCCGGAAGCCGAAACCACACCCCAACACCACGCTCATCCTGAATGGTTGGCCGCCGCCATACGAGATGCCTGGCCAGAACAAGCTGACTCAATTCTGCTGGCCAACAATCAACTGCCTCCCTTGGTGCTGCGGGTAAATCTGTCGCGTTTGACCCGCGATGATTATCTGAAAAAACTGGAAGACGCAGAACTTAAAGCCAGTCCATCTGCCGACTGCCCCACTGCCGTAATACTGGATCAGCCGGTTCCGGTCAGTCGTTTGCCTGGGTTTGCCGAGGGTTGGGTGTCCGTACAAGACAGCGCGGCCCAATTCGCGGCTGGATTGCTTGAATTGCAGGCCGGGCAACGCGTGCTTGATGTGTGTGCTGCTCCCGGCGGCAAAACGTTACACATACTGGAATCCTGCCCTGAATTGGCCCAGTTGGTAGCCCTGGACTCCATCGCGGCACGCGTAACCCGCATCAACGAAAATCTCAAACGGGGTGGGTACACCGCCGAAGTCATCACAGGAGATGCCCGGCAAACCGCCGACTGGTGGAATGGTGCGCTTTTCGATCGCATACTGCTGGACGCGCCCTGCTCGGCCACCGGTGTTATCCGTCGCCATCCTGACATCAAGCTACTCAGAACCCCGGAAGATCTGGAAGAGTTGCCTCTTTTGCAGGCAGAAATACTGGAAGCGATATGGCCGTTACTGGCTCCAGGCGGTTTTCTGGTGTATGCCACCTGCTCCATATTGCCCCGCGAAAACCGGCTGCAACTGGACGAATTCATCGCCCGTCATCCAGATGTCGAAGTACAGCACCTGAACCTGCCCCACGCCATACCGGCCGGTCATGGTGTACAGATATTGCCCGGCGAATCCGGCATGGATGGTTTTTATTACGCAAAACTCAAGAAGACGGCTTAATGGCGGAACCACCGCTCAGCACTCACGGCAAGGGTTTGAAACCGTTGCTGGCGGTATTGGTTCTGTTATGCGGAGGATGTTCATTGGTGCCTGGCACAGACCGGAATGGTTTTGAGGTTATTGAAGCCCGTCTGTCCCACACCGGCAAGCTCTGCCTGGTTGATGCGAACCTTGATCATCATTTCAGTTCAGCGGTCATTGAAGCCTTGGAGCAAGGTGTTCCGCTGACCTTGGTGCGTCATTTCAAACTCAGCCGGATTCGGTATTTTTGGCTGGATGAACCTTTGGTATCTGTATCTCGCAGCTTGCATCTTAGCGTTCACCCCAAAACCCGCATCTACCGTATCGTTTATTCGGATACCGGCGTGGTAGAAAATTTTTCCAGCCTGACCACTCTGATCGAATACTTGGGTTCGATCAGGGACTGGCCCATTACCACCCCGGATCATTGGCATCCTGACCAAACCTACCAAGCCAGCCTGCGCATTACTCTGGATATTGAAGCCTTGCCTCTGCCTTTACGTCCTATTGCTTATCTCAGCCCGGACTGGCATCTCGAAAGCCCACGTTATTTATGGCGCGTCGCCGGTTAAAACCCTCACTGGGCCTGAGTCTGCTCGGGCTGTTTCTGGCCATACTGGCCTCACTGTATTTGATGAGTACGGCCACACAAAATGCCTCGCACCTGGGTCCCATGTACTCCTGGCTGCTGCTCATCAACTCACTGGCTTCCATTCTGTTATTGGGTTTGGTGGGCGCAAACGTCTACTCGCTGCTCAGGCAAATACAAAAACGTAAGGCCGGTTCTTCCCTGACCGCTCGCATGGTCATCCTCTTCACCTTGTTGACCTTGGCCCCGGCTTCTGTCGTATTTTATTTTTCCATGCAATTCGTCCAGCAAAGCATAGATAGCTGGTTTGATGTGCGCATAGATCAGGCTATGGAAGATGCCCTGAAATTGGGTCAGGCGGCTTTGGATGAACGGATGCGTGCAGTTTTGAATGAAACCGAAGAACTGGCTTTGCGGCTTATAGATATACCGGAGAGTTTACTCTCGGTACGGCTGGAGGAAATTAGGGACAGCACTCAGGACGGAGAACTCACGGTTTTTTCCAAGCAAGGGCGTATTATCGCCTTAAGCGGTGGGCAATCCGGTTCCATCATTCCCGATTTACCGGAAATAGGGGTAATACTTCAGGTAAAACAGGGGAAATCTTATGTAGGGCTAGAACCCTACTCCACTGAAAGACGACAGATACGGGTTTTGGTTGCCATGACTGGAGACGATCCACTGTATCTGCAAGCCATTTACACCGTTCCGGTCAGGCTCACCCAACTGGCGGAAACCGTAGAAGCCGCTTATTTGCACTATAAGGAAATGACCTTCCTGCGCAGTTCTCTGAAGTTTACCTTTTCCCTTACCTTATCCCTGGTTTTGCTGCTCAGTCTGCTTGCTTCCATTTGGGCGGCGTTCCTTAGTATCCGCCGGATTGTAGCTCCGGTTCGCTACCTGGCTCAGGGCACTCAGGCCGTCGCCGCCGGCAATTACGAAAAACGCCTCAGGGTTAAAAGTCGGGATGAATTGGGTTTTTTAGTCGAATCCTTCAACGCCATGACCGAACGCATTGCCCAGGCCCGGGATGAAGCGCATTTATCTCGCCAGGAAGTCGAACGGCAACGGGCTTATCTGGCGACTATTTTGGCCAATTTATCTTCGGCTGTGTTGAGTCTTGATGCCGACCGCCGCATCCTGACCGTCAACCAGGCGGCCGATGCAATACTGCACATACACCCTGAAAGTTGCGTAGGGCTAACAGTCGAAACCTTAGGGCTAAATTATCCCCATCTGCATGATTTGATAGAACGGTTAACCCGGCGACTGGCACAGGAAACGGGTGTCTGGCAG
>JBPCSC010000178.1:0-1170 GCA_051007495.1 Methylococcaceae bacterium
ACCGCCCGTCGTGACCACATCACTAGCCTCAAACCCCGTAGGCGTCTCGCTGAAAGTGAACGTCACATTGGCGGTTTCACCGGCTTTCAAGCTGGTTTTGTCGCTGCTGAGGGTGAGGCCAGGAGCCAGCGTATCGCCGGTGAATGTCAGGCTGTTGCTGGCGACTCCGGCTTTGCCCTGGGTGTCCGTGTAGGAACCGGCGGCTACGCTGACCAGGCCATTAACACTGTTCTGGTTTTCAGCCGGAACGAAGCGGGTGGTGTAGGTTTTGCCGTCGGGTGCGGCGACTACATTTTCTACACGGCCACCGGATACCTGTATGTCGCCGGTCTCAAAACCCTTGGGGGCATCAGAAAAGGCAAATGTCAGAGCGGCGGATTGGCCGACTTTGACATTTTGTTTGTCGCTGCTGATCTGTAGCGTGATCTGGTCATCGTTCACAAGAGTGACCGTAGCACTGGCCGTTGTGGCATCCAGCACGGCATTAAGTGGATTGGTGAGCAGCACCTGGAAACGCTCATCGGCTTCAACCACGCTGTCGCCGATTACGGGAATCTTGATGGTTTGGCGGGTGCTGCCCGGTGTAAACGTCACCTGACCGGTGGTTTGCGTGTAATCACTGTCGGCTAGGGCCGTGCCATCAGCGGTGGCGTAGTTGACGGTGACCGTCTGGGTGATCGGGGTGGAAAGCGACACGGTTAACAGGGCATCCTGTGTGCCGCTATTGCCTTCTTTGATGGACAGGCTGGCCATGCTGACCACAGCCAGGTCATCGTTCTGAATGGTGCCATTCCCCCTGGCCTGTACCAGACTGGCCCCGACCGGGTTACTCAGCACGACGCTAAAGGTTTCGTCGTTTTCCACCTGACTGTCGGCCTTGACTGGAACGCTGAGGGTTTTTTGGGTTTCGTTGGGTGCAAACGTGAGTACACTGGAAAGCGCGGTGAAGTCGGTGCCGACGGTGGCGGTTCCGCCTTCAACGCTGTAATTGACACTGACCGGGGCCGTGCTGGCGGCTGAAAGGCTGACGGTAAAATTGAAGCGGCTATCGGCACCGGTGCCTTCAGGCTGGCTGAGGTTATTGATGCTCAACGTCAGCCCTTGGGTGAGGTCGACCACGCGCTTATCGGCAAACACCACCGATTCAACCCCGGTGAGTGCGTCACGGCC
>JBPCSC010000179.1:0-13007 GCA_051007495.1 Methylococcaceae bacterium
CGGTATCCAGTGCCACCTGCAACGCTTCCCGGGCTTTTTCGTTACGGGTTTGCAAACCAATCTTCCAAGGGCCTGCTTGCCGGTGCGGATAGAAATAACTGTGCGCACTGTAAGACAAACCCCGCTTCTCACGCACGGCCTCGCTAATCAACGACACCAGCCCGCTTCCGCCTAAAATGTGGTTGCCGACGTACAAAGGAAAGTAATCCGGATCATTGACCTTAAGCCCCAAGGTGCCGATCAGGACGTGGGTTTGCTCGGACGGATAAACGGTTTTTTCAGTGGTGGCCGTGGTTTTCGGGCTGGGTTCGGGCAATGGGGCCGGTGCTTCACCAACCGGCAATCCACCCAGCAAACGCTCGGCCATGCGTTCGGCATCGGCATGAGTGGCATCACCCACCACCACCACCAAGGCATTACCGATGGTGTAGTAGCGTTGATGAAAGCGAATCAAATCTTCCAGGCTGAGTCCGTTCAAGGTGTCGCTAAACCCGTTTTCGGGATGAGCATAAGGATGATCGCCGTACAACAGCTTGTCGAAAGCGATTTCCGCCAGTTCATCCGGTGACTCCCCCCTTTGCTGTATGGCGACCAAAGCCCGCTGCCGCTCCCTGTCAAAATCAGCCTGATCAAAACGAGGCTTGGTCAGTATGGCTTCAGCGGTTTCCAGAGCGACTTCAAGCTGGTCCGGCAAGCTCAAACTGCGGAGCGAAAGCCAGGCCATATCACGCGACACACCTGTACCCAGTTGCGCCCCGACACCGTCCAGTCGTCCGGCTATGGCATCGGCGTTCCAGTCGCCGGCCCCGGTATCCAGCAGGGCCGAGGTCATGGCCGCCAGCCCGAACTGTTGTCCATCACGGGCACTGCCCGCATCAAAAACCACCCGAATATCCACTAAAGGCAAGCCTGGAGTCGGCACATGGAAAACCTGAATACCTTTAGGGCTTGTCCAGTGGTCTATGGCCGGTGCCGCCGACAATACAGGGCAGATGCACACCAGCATCAGCAAAATGGCAGGCAAAAATCGTCTAGCGGACATGAGCACCTCCGGCATTTGGGGATTCTTCGGGTAAAGACACACCCTCAGGTACCGGCAAGGGTTCCAGATGGGCAATGTTGAGACGGTCATCGACAAAATACTTACGGGCTACTTCAAGCACCTGTTCCGGGGTAACCGCCATAATGTGGCTGACAAAATCACCTACCTTCTGCCAGCCCAGTCCTACGGTTTCGGCCATACCCAACTGCATGGCTTGATAAAACATGGAATCACGCTGAAAAACATTCTGAGCCAAAACCTGAGCCTTGACCCGCTCCAACTCATCCGTGGCTATGGGTTCTTCCCGCAAATGCTTTACTTCCTCCAGCAGTGCCGTTTCCAGTTCAGCCAGGGTTTTGCCGTTGGCCGGCGTGCCTTCCAGGGCAAATACGGTAGACAGGCGAGCATACACGTCGTAGCCGGCCCCTGCTCCGGCGGCTATCTCGGCACCACGAACCACCCGACTCGACAAGCGTGCCCCATTGCCGCCGTCCAGTATTCCAGCGGCGACTTCCAGGGCATACGCCTCCCATTCTGCCGAGGCGGTTTTGAGTGACGGTGTTTTGTAGGCCATGCTGAGGTAGGGCAATTTGGCAGGGACACGCACACTCATGCGCCGCATCCCTCGTTGCTCAACCTCGCCTTGAGGTTTGATCGTCGGCAGATGGCTGGGTTTGAGTGCGCCGAAATACTTTTTGGCCAACTGGTGAACCCGCAGCGGATCAACATCTCCAACCACCACCACGGTGGCGTTGTTGGGGGCATACCAGAGTTCATACCAGTGTTTGAGATCGGCCAAGGTCAGCCCTGCTACGTCATCCGGCCACCCGATCACCGGGTTGCGGTAAGGGCTGTTGGTGAAGGTCAGAGCTGAAAAATGCTCGTCCAGGCGGGCACGCGGTTGATCGTCGGTTCTGAGCCTGCGCTCTTCCAAAACCACTTGCTGTTCTTTTTCGAACTCTGCCGGCAACAAACGCAGGTTTCTCATGCGGTCGGCCTCCAGTTCAAAGCTGACCGACAAACGGCTTTTTTCCAAAGTCTGAAAATAGGCGGTGTAGTCGCGCCCGGTGAAAGCGTTTTCTCGCCCCCCGTTTGCTGCAATAATGCGGGAAAATTCGCCAGGCGGATGTTTAGCTGTTCCCTTAAACATCATGTGTTCCAGCATGTGCGAAACTCCGGTAATTCCGCCGTATTCGCTACTGGAACCCACTTTGTACCAAACCTGCGATACAACGGCAGGCGACCGGTGATCTTCCTGTACCAAAATCTTCAATCCGTTACCGAGTTTGAATTCATGAATCAGAGGCTCTGCGGCGTGCAGGCTCATGGGCATGAATAACGCGGCAATACGGAGTCCACGAAATGACATTGTTACGCTCTCCTGAATGTGTGTAAAAAAACTGTTAATAACCTAGGCACTTTCCACGATGAACCCAAACCACAACAATGAATCCGCCCTGACTCCTGCCTCCTGGAAAACCTATCTCGGTCTTTGCAAGATCAAGGTAGTAGGGCATATCGTATTCACAGCCGTTATCGGTATGTTTCTCGCGGTGCCGGGTTGGCCGCCCCTGCTGGAAGCCTGGTGGGGCAGTGTGGGCATAGGGCTGGCGGCGGCTTCGGCGGCGGCTCTTAATCATCTGCTCGACCGCGAATCCGACGCCGAAATGGCCAGAACGCAGAACCGACCCCTGCCCTCAGGACAAGTTCAGCCCCGGCAAGTGCTCATTTTTGCCATGAGCTTAGGCGGCTTGTCCATGCTGATTCTAGGCGTTTTGGTCAATACCCTCACCATGATACTGACCTTCATCTCTCTGATTGGTTATGCGGTGGTCTATACCGTGTATCTGAAACGAGCCACCCCGCAGAACATCGTGATCGGTGGTGCGGCCGGAGCGGCCCCGCCGGTGCTGGGCTGGTGTGCTGTCACCGATCAAATCCACCCCTACGCGCTGCTGCTATTTCTGCTGATTTTCCTCTGGACACCCCCGCACTTTTGGGCGTACGCCATCGCCAAGCAAGAAGACTACAGCAAGGTCAAAATTCCCATGCTGCCGGTGACGCACGGCATAGAAGTCACGCAACTGCACATTCTGCTCTATACGGTATTACTATTCCTGGTGAGTTTGTTTCCTTACCTGACCGGCATGAGTGGGCTGATTTACGTGTTGTCCGCCATAGGCTTCGGGGCCGGTTTTCTGTATTACGCCATTCGCCTCAAGCACAACGCCGACCCGGCATTAGCCATGCGTACCTTTGGCTACTCGCTGGTTTATCTGGTGGGTGTTTTCTCTGCCCTGCTGGTGGATCATTACTGGCAGATCTGGCTGGTGTGGTAGCAGGTTTCCGCGCCGTAGCCGTTTTGGCTGGCCTGCCCGCAAGCCGAACGTGCGGACAGGCCCTGAACTACAAACTCCGCTCTACGTGCGCAAAAAAAGCCTTGAGGTAATCGGTTTCAGGAATGGCCGGGTGTATGGGGTGGTCGGGTGCCAACCCGCCCTGGGCGACGAATACAAGGTGGCGATCAAGATGACGCGCCGATCCGCGCAGCACATCATGCAGCGTGGCGCGTTCCAGGTGGAATGAACAGGAAGCCGACACCAGCACTCCACCCGGATTCAACACTTGCAAAGCCGCCTGGTTCAGGCGGCGATAGGCTTCAATTCCTTGGGTAACATCCTTGCGCCGTTTGATAAACGCGGGAGGATCGACCACCACAATGTCATAGCGTTGTCGTTCTTCACGGGCTTGTTTGAGAAAATCAAACACATCCTGTGCGACGGTGCTGATCTGATCGCACACACCGTTGAGTGCGGCATTTTCCCTGGCCAGATTCAAGGCGGGTTCTGAAGCATCGACCAAATCCACCTGACGGGCACCGGCACTGGCCGCCTGTATGCCCCAGGCCCCACTGTACGCGAACAAATCCAGCACCCGTTTGTTTTTCGCCCACCCGGCCAGGCGGGCCCGGTTGTCCCGGTGATCGTAAAACCAGCCGGTCTTTTGTCCTTCCATCAAATCAACCCGAAACCGACAGCCGTTTTCGCTGAGCATGACGGCATCGGGCAGGGTTCCCAGAGCCAATCGGGTATACGTTTCCAGGCCTTCCAGGCTTCTTAAAGCCGAGGTATTTCGCAATACCACGGCCTCAGGTGCGAACACCTCATCCAGTGCCGTCAACAGAGGATCAAGCAAACGCTCCGCCCCGGCCGTGCTGGTTTGCACGGCAAAAACCGCTCCGAACCGATCCACCACCACGCCCGGCAAACCGTCGCTTTCACCATAAACCAGCCGGTAAAACGGCTCAGGAAACAAACGTTCTCGCAGGGCCAAAGCCTGACGCAGACGTTCAACCAGAAAAGCCCGGTCGATGACAGCACGGGGATTGCGAGTCAGGATGCGGGCCGAAATCAGCGATGCCGGATTGACGTAAGCCAAACCCAGCGATTCCCCTTTGGCATTTTCGATTTCCACCCGATCACCCGGCTCGAACGCCTTGAGCGGGGTAGCCGCAATGTCGACTTCGTTGCTGAAAATCCACAAATGACCCGCTCGAAGACGCTGATCTTCGTTTTTCTTGAGGCGCAGCACAGGGGAATGACTCATGCTGAATGCTCCGTGTCGGCAAACAAAGCGTCAATGAAACGATCGGCTGAAAAATCCTGTAAATCGTCGATGTTTTCACCTATGCCTATGAAACGGATGGGGATTCCGAATTGCTGGGCCAGGGCGAAGATGACCCCACCTTTGGCTGTGCCGTCGAGTTTGGTCAGTACGATACCGGTCAGGTTGACTGACTCATGGAACTGACGGGCCTGAGACAAGGCGTTCTGGCCGGTGCTGGCATCCAGTACCAGCAGCACTTCATGCGGTGCGGTTTCGTCAGTGCGGGCGATTACCCGGCGGATTTTGGCCAATTCCTCCATGAGATTGGATTTGGTATGCAGGCGACCGGCCGTATCGGCGATCAGCACATCCACACCACGCGCCTGTGCGGCTTGTAGTGCGTCATAGATGACCGAGGCGGAATCCGCGCCGCTCTGCTGGGCAATAACCGGAACCTGGTTACGTTCACCCCAGGTTTGCAGTTGCTCGACCGCCGCCGCCCGGAAGGTATCTCCCGCTGCCAGCATGACGCGGTGTCCTTGCATCTGCAAGCGTTTCGCCAGTTTGCCGATGGTGGTGGTCTTGCCTACTCCGTTAACGCCTACCACCAAAATCACATAAGGACGTGTTTCCGGTGAAATGACCAAAGGGCTGCTGACCGGCTCCAGTACACCGTGCAGATAGGCGCGTATCCGTTGTTCGGGTGATAGTGAACCCTGCTCCTGGGTGGTGCTGTCACCCTCTTTGAGGTACGTCATGATTTGCCGGGTAACGGTCACCCCGACATCGGCCATGATCAGTTGCGTTTCCACATCTTCCAGGGCATCAGCATCAAGAGTGTTGCGCCCGACCAGGCCAGACAGAAAACCGGTGATGCCGTTACGGGTTCTACCCAGTTGCCCTTTGAGACGTAAAAACAAACCCTCGGATGAAGGCAGTAGCGGAACCTCTTCAGGAACGGCAATCACATCGCCGATCAAGGTTTCCTCAATCGGAGGCGCAACAGGTTTTAGCTTGGCTTCAGGCTGGATCTCAACCAGGGGAAGACGAAGGTAGAGAAAAATATGAACCACATCCAGCCAGAGGAACACCGCCACCGCACTGTGTGCTAAAACCAGATAGGGCAACCAGCGGAAGTGTAGACCCGCCACGCCCAGGCTGACCTCAGCCAGCAACAACAGGCTTAAAAACAAACCCGCTTTGCTCAGGCCGGGTACGCGCCGGTTGGAGGATGCCATCATGGCCAACACGCTTAACACCAAAAATACCGGCACCGTGCCCAACCGGTGCACCCAGTGTATGGCGACCTTGGCCGACTGAGACAGTGGTTCGGGCGCAACTTCACCCTGCAAACCCCGCAACAGGTCGAAGCCTTCGGCGTAATCGGCATCAGGCCAGATTTGGCCCAGGCAGGTGGGAAAGTCCGGGCAGGCCAGGCCAGCATGGTGACTGGAAGCCCAACCGCCCGAGGCCAGTTGTACCAGCATCAACACCACCCCCAAACCACTGAGTCCACGCAGTAGCGGGGTTTTCTGTAGCGGGGGGGAGGGCCGGGCGACGGTGAAATAAAGAGCGTACAACACCGCCAGACTGAGCAAGCCCATCAACAAATGTGCGGTCACAGCCTGGGGCAACAGCCTTGTGGTAACAGTGAAATAACCCAACACCATCTGCCCGGCCAACAGCGTGAGAAATCCATACGCCAAGGCCACGGCCTTACCCCGATTCGCTTTAAGCGTGAACACCAATCCGGCCAGTATCACACCAAACACACCCAAACCCAGGGCGAGATAACGGTGGGACATGGCCTTCCAGGCTTTGGCGGCCTCAAACGGGGGTACCCCCGGAAATTGCGGCAGTGCCTCACCTACGGGGGGGACGTGCACAACGACCTGCCCATAACACAAAGGCCAGTCAGGACAACCCAGGCCCGCCTGAGTTGCACGCAACCAAATGCCTGAAATGATGAGGGACACGGCCAGAACGAGGCCGAACAGGGTTAGATTCTTGAACATATTGATTCGACGTGTAGTTATAGGTATTGCTTGGAACGGGGTTAGAACGGCCGGGGTTAAGCTCGTTATTCAGGATAGTGTGCATCCATGCCACGGGCACTCAGGGGCAATCGGCTCACGCAACCCGGTTCTACTCTTCGGTTCGCTCCATTTCGCCCGACTCATCTCCCTCAACCTCACCCTCACCTTCTTCTTCCTCACCCTCGCCGCTTAAAGGCTCTGAATGATCGGTATTTTCGATGTTCCTGGGTTTGGAAGGCGGCTTAGGCTGATTCAGCAACTGGCTGGCGGTTTCGGCAGTGATGTCATAACGCAAACCCAGATCACGGCGTGATAAGACCAGGTCAGGTTCCCGTTGAGTGATGATGAATTCCAGCACACGGCCTTCATTCAAGCCTATGCGGATGGTTTCACCTTGTACTGGTTTATCTTCGCGCCGCACGTCTATGGCCCGGGCACTGTTCCAGATGGTCAGCAATTCACCCATACCGCCATTGCCTTCTGCGGGGGGGGTTCTAGTCCATTTGCCATCATTGCCGAGTGTGGCCTTGAGGCCAGGTATCTGGATTTCCTGAATTTTGGCTCCTTCGGGCAATAGTTTTTTGTCGACATAATCCGTTGCCAGAGCGGTGAGATGATGAAAGAAATCATCACTCACCAGGTGCAAGGTGTCACCGACCTGCACGTAGCGGCGCATATTGATGGGGTCGTTTCCACCAAACGTGAACGTCATCTCACCTAAATACATCACAGCCTTGGGTTTCTCTATCTCGAAAGGCACCAGATTGGCTGGGTCGGCTGGATACTGGGCTTCACTGTTGACTTTTGCAATGTCGATCAACTGGTGTATGCGGATCTCGTTGGCCGGTGCCTTGAACGGTTCAGCCAGCGACCAGTGGCCATTTACTTTTTCAAAGCGGATGGTTTCCCGGTTTTTCAGAGTGATGCCGGTGAGGGCTTTTTCGTCGACCACGGCCAGCGGGTGAGTTTGGGGTTTGGTTTTTCCGGGTTCCAGAAAAGCCACCACACCCAGTGCCGCCACAATGGCCAGCAAGACTAAATTAAGCATCAGGCGTGAATTCATCAGCGTCTCCTGCGTTGAAACCAGATAACAGCCCCTGTGCCCATCAGCGTAAGGGGTAACAAAATCAGAACGCTTAATGCGATCATCCCGTGAGCCAGAGGGCTTAAATCCAGCTTGCGATCAGGAGCCGCTTTAAGCGGCACATTGATGAAGGCATCATTCTGCCCCAGCCATTGCGCCATGTTCATGCCCAGATCAATGTTGCCGCCACTGCCCAAATAAGCATTGGCCAGAAAATCACCATCTCCGATCACCAATATCCGCTGCTCGGCGGGTTTGTCTTCACTCGGTTTGGCCTCTGTGGCGGGTTTGACCTCGGCGGTTTTAGGACGAGGGCGAGTGAGTGCATAGCCTATGTCCAAAGGACCTGCTCGCTCACCCTTGGCCGCATCAAACTGAACTTTACCGGTCATGGGTCCGGTTTCTGTCCAGGCCCGATCCAGCGTACTCAACAGCGGTTCGCCTTCAAATTCTCCGCCAGCGGGTTTTTCCATGGCGACTGCCGTAGGAAAAATCGTTACCGTTGCAAAATTAGAGGTCACCGGATGGGGAGGATAATCGGCTACCAGGGCAAAGCTGGGGTCGTTGAGTCCAAACAACTGGGACGAGGCATCGACGACCGTACCCGGCAGAAATTTAATGCCCAGTTGATCAGCCAGAGGGATCAACAACTGCGTGTCGCCGGGGTCGGTCATCCACCAAAAATTGCCCCCCTTGCGGATGTAGTCTTGAATCAGGCTTAGTTCGCCCGGCAAGAGCCTGGTTTTGGGACTGGCCAGCACCAACACGCTGATTTTTTCCGGTAGTTTGGGATTGGCAGCCAGATTGACGGTGGAGGTCATTATCCCTTTTCGCTCCAGTTCGGCTACAAATTGGCTGAGATCATGATTGGCTTGCCCTTCGGGTGAACGCTCGCCATGTCCTTGCACGAATACGACATGCCGTTCCTGCCCGGAGGCCAGACGCTGCAAGGCGTTGGTCATGGCATTTTCAGAAGGTTCTGAAACTTTTTCATCACGCCCCTGATAGCTCAGCAACACTTCGCCGTCTATGGTGATGCCAATCTCCCGAACTTTGTCGGGTTGGGTGTCGGGGTTGATGAAATCGAGCGACAAATCTTTTTTGTGACGACGATAGCGGTCAATCTGCTCTTTGATTTTCTGTCGCTGCATCGGGTTTTCACGGGCATACACCGTAACCGAAACCGGACCTTTAAGTTGATCCAGCACGGTCTTGCTGGCTTCAGTCAGACTTTGGCGGCTGCCATACGTCCAATCGAATTGAGCCGTGTAGCGGGTAGTCAGCCAGGCGGCCAGGCCAACGATTACCAAGAACAGCAAAGAAAACAGGGTGTTTTGCAGACGAATTTCAAGATGGGTTTTACGGTTGATTTTCATTTTTGCAAACGGTCGTTATCCAGACAGTGGGCACTCAAAACCAAAAAAGTGGCTATGAACAACAGGAAATAGGCCAGATCGGTAGTCGAAACCAGCCCTTTGAGCAAACTTTCGTAGTGGCGCAGCATGGAGAGATATTCCATCACACTACCCGCCGAACCGGCCGCTGCCCCCAGCCAATCAACAATCCACAAGAGCAGCAGCGCGCCGAAGGTAGTCACTGCCGCTACAGTAGGCTGACTGGTCAAAGCTGACATATACAACCCCAAAGCCGCGAAACCACCCAGCAACAGGATCAAAGCCAGAGTACACGCGGCCAGTTTTCCCATATCCAGACCGCCCCCGGCCAACAGGGACAAAGGCATCAATACGATCATGCCTACCATGATGAGCAGAAAACCGAATACGCCCAAAAATTTACCCAGCACGATTTCGGTCATGGAGACCGGAGCCGTGAACAGGAAACTCAGGGTTTTGTTGCGCCGTTCTTCACTAATCAGGCGCATGGTCAGCATGGGGGTTACCAACATCAGAATAATGCCGGCATTGCCAAACAAAGGGGCCACGAGCATGTCGGTGATACCCGGCGCGTCTTCCATGCCGGCGATTCGGGCCTGCATCATGGAATAGTATTCAAGCTGAGACAGGAACATATAGCCCAGTATCACCTGTATGACACCTAATATAGACCAGGCCAAAGGGGACAGAAACAAGGTGCGGAGTTCTCGCCCCGCAATGATCAATGGCATCATGGCTTAAGCTCCTCAGGTTGGGATGTATGTCGGGTAATGTCGATGAAAATTTCTTCCATGCTGCGCCGTTCCGGGGTCAGCTCCATCAGACCAAAGCCTTGAGAGACCACCCGCTCAGCCAGATGCTCCGCCGGGCTTGCCGTCACGTCGTGATAGACGCGGTAGCGGGTGGCTCCCAATGGTTCCACCTTATGAACTCCTGGAATATCCGCCAGCAGGCTGGGTTCCATGGGATCACGGGTGAGCAACAGCAAACTGGAAGCCCGCATTTGCTGAGTCAGGCCTTCTATACTGTCATTCAGTACCAGCCTGCCTTTATGGATGATTTGCACCCGGGTGCAGGATTCCTGCACTTCAGGAAGAATGTGGGTAGACAGAATAATGGCGTGTTCCCGGCCCAAGTCCCGGATCAAATCTCTGATCTCACGAATCTGGATGGGGTCCAGTCCGACGGTGGGTTCATCCAGAATGATGACGTCCGTACTGTGCAGTATGGCCTGGGCTATACCCACTCGCTGCTGATACCCTTTTGACAAGTTGCCAATCAGGCGGATACCTACTTCAGTCAGGCCACACCGCTCCTTGGCTTGATCGCGGGCCTTCCTGAGTTGACTGCGCGGCACCTCATGCAGTTGGCCGGAATAGTCCAGATATTCATCTACGGTCAGTTCACGGTAGACAGGCGGAATTTCCGGCAGATAGCCCAGTTCGCGTTTCGCTTCCCGTGGCCGGTCGAGGATGTCGATTCCATTAATAAGAATCTGGCCAGAAGTCGGTGCCAGATTCCCGGTAATCATCTGCATGGTAGATGACTTTCCAGCCCCATTCGGACCCAGAAACCCCAGAATCTCGCCCTTTTCCAGGGTGAAGGAAACATTGTCGACGGCGCATTGATCGCCGTAATAGCGACAGAGTTGTTCGACGTTGATCAGTTGCATCAGTTGGTTACTCTCCCGAAGAAGATCGTTTAGGTGACAAAAATTGGAGGCAGTGGCTCACTGCCAAGGGCACGAAATTTGACTGATTCAAGCTCAGAATGCAAGCCTTGGCCGTGGTGAGTGATGCGGGATTAGCAGTGAGTGATGCGGGGATTCCACACTTAATGATTATCCGCCGGGTATGCCTTTAATATAGATTCGGTTAGAATCCCCGCTTTTCAAATTTGGGGGCTAGTCTGTATCGTGTCTACCAGTTTTTTGTCGCATTACCTGATTCCCGAATGGGAAGAACAATCAGCCGTGTTGTTAGCCTGGCCTTATGCCGGTGGGGATTTCAATCCCTGGTTGTCCAGTGTGGAGGATACTTATGAACGCATTACCCTGGCCATCAGTCAGCGACAGATAGTCCTGATACTCTGTCGTGATGACCTGCACGCCAGCCAACTGAAACAACGTTTTCAGGCTCATGCGAGCGAAAGCTCGAATCTACGGTTTATCCCCCTGGCTTATGATGATGTATGGGTACGAGATACCGCGCCCTTGAGCATACGTCTGGGCACTGTGGTTCTGCATCTTGATTTCAGATTCAATGGCTGGGGTGAAAAATATCCGCATGAACACGATGCCCAATTGGCGAAAAACTTATGTTCTACAGGGATACTGGGTAATACAAGGCTCAAACCGGTAGATTTTGTACTGGAAGGAGGCAGCATCGAGTCCGACGGACTGGGCACTATAATGACCACCCGCCGCTGTTTGTTGAATCCTAATCGGAATCCCGGATATAACCCTCAGGAAATTGAAGGTTTTTTGTGTGCGGAACTGGGCGCAATAAGGATTTTGTGGTTAAACCACGGTCACGCCGAAGGAGATGATACCGATGCCCATATCGATACCCTCGCCCGGTTTTGCAGTGTCGATACCATCGCGTACACGGCCTGCGATGACCCGGAAGATTCTCTTTATGCAGAGTTCAAGGCCATGGAACTGGAACTGCAAAGCTTTACCCGCCCAAATGGCGAACCCTACCGACTGGTTCCATTACCTATTCCCAGGCCAATACACAGCGAATCGGGAGATCGCCTTCCGGCCACTTATGCCAATTTTCTCGTCATCAATGGGGCCGTGCTGGTTCCGGTATATGATGACCCGGCAGATGAACAGGCACTGAGCCTCATTCAGTCCTGTTTTCCAGACAGAAACATCATCCCCATACCCAGTATTCCCTTGATCCGTCAATATGGCAGCATACACTGCATGACGATGCAATTTCCCAAGGCATAAGCTAATCCATGAAGAAACACACCCATCCAATCATTAAAGTCGCCTTCGTACAGCAAAGCTGCCATCTGGCTACGGCAGTCGATAATCTGGCGGTATCTGAAACCGGTATCCGGGAAGCCGCGTCACTAGGTGCCGATTTAGTGATATTGCCGGAACTGCACACTGGCCCTTATTTCTGCCAGATAGAATCTACCCCATATTTCGACTGGGCAGAACCTATACCGGGCCCCAGTTGTAAAAAGCTTGGCGCGCTCGCCCTTGAACTAGGCATCGTAATTGTGGGTTCATTGTTTGAGCGGCGAGCCCCGGGTCTGTATCACAACACCGCTGTGATTATGGATAAAGACGGATCGCTGGCAGGGATTTACCGGAAAATGCACATACCGGATGATCCAGGGTATTACGAAAAATTTTATTTCACGCCGGGCGATATAGGTTTCTCCCCTGTTGAAACATCACTGGGCAGGCTGGGCGTATTGGTATGCTGGGATCAATGGTATCCTGAAGCAGCAAGGCTCATGGCAATGGCCGGGGCTGATATGCTCATCTATCCTACGGCCATCGGTTGGGATCTAGCCAGTGACGACGACGAGAAAACCCGGCAACTGGAAGCCTGGATCACCATACAGCGCGGACATG
This sequence comes from Methylococcaceae bacterium, assembly GCA_051007495.1. Classification (GTDB taxonomy): domain Bacteria; phylum Pseudomonadota; class Gammaproteobacteria; order Methylococcales; family Methylococcaceae; genus CAIVXW01. The sequence goes on from JBPCSC010000179.1 coordinate 12,758, forward strand.
CCGTGGCTAATGGCCTACCGGTAATCGCGTGTAACCGCATCGGCCACGAAGCGGATCCTTCCGGGCAAAGCCAAGGTATTCAGTTCTGGGGCAACAGCTTTGCCGCAGGGCCACAAGGTGAGTTCATAACCCGGGCATCGGCCACTGAAGCCGGTGTATTTGTAGTGGAGATAGACCGCAGACGGATTGAGGAAGTACGGCGGATATGGCCGTTTTTCAGGGACAGGAGAATTGACGAATACTCCAACCT